>CAZCYG010000109.1:0-3058 GCA_964502795.1 uncultured Candidatus Saccharibacteria bacterium
TCAAGATGTTACTCCTGCTCATAACCGTTGGCTATATGAAATGATAAAGCCTAACGAATTAAGTGAAAAAATCGTTGGAGTAATGGGCAAACAGGATCCTAGGCCGCATTGTTTTCCATTGCTAAAATCCGAGATTCGCTCTACTTTTCGTAATTTTGGACCCGACTTCGGAACAACGCTTTTTTATAAAGATGATTTTGTGCAAAATCAGAGCGACTATGATGCGATATCATTCTACTCTGACGTTAATTCGGCTGCTCGAAAAGGTTTTCTTGTTGGCAAGATACCATATCAGGATGTGCCGTATGCCGAAGACCAACTATTCGGTAGAGATGTTATTGACGCAGGATACATCAAAGTCTATGCACCTCGTGGTAATGTTATTCATTCTAACGATATGACACTTGGCGAGTACAAGCATCGCATGTTTGATGAAACGATGGGTTTGAGAAAGATTGGTATACCAGTAGCAGTACCCGGGAGAAAGCTAATTGCTAGGATGATAATAAGAGGAACTATCCGTGATACACTAAATATATCTCGGGATAGTCAATATTCCTGGAAACGTAAAATCTACTGGTTGGTAATGAACCCTTTCTTCCATGTTAATAAATGGCATGGCATACGACTTGCTACTTTAGTATCAGTTGATGACCAGTCTGCTCTTAACAAATACTCACTCGAACACCTCCGAAACCGATAGACTATTTAACATACTTATGGTATATTATTCTTAGTAAGTTAAGCGATATATTTAGCTGTATGCAAGAAATAAACAGGTCACATTCACGAAAAAAGATAGCGATCATTATATCGGTGGTTGTTGCTCTGATTGTCGCAGGAGGTGCAGCAGCTTATTATTTGTCTCGTACTTCGTCGCAAAGCAAAAATGACAATGTGTCAACGCCAAACAACACTGTTGATTATGGTGCCGCTACGGATGAACAAAAAAAGGCTGGTGAGGATGCTAAAAAAGATTTTATCGAGAGGACAGAAGGAGAATCTGAGACACCTACACAGTCATCAGACTCGTCTTCGGTCAGCATATCAAGCGTTAATCAGAGTGGCGCTACATTAAGTATACGAACGGTTGTATCGGTACAGGCGGCTGGTAGCTGCAAGCTTACATTAAGTATGTCAGGACAAGCAGATATTGTTCGCACGACCGACGTACAGGATATGGGTAGTTACGCTACATGCAAAGGTTTTGACATTGACACAAGCTCTATGGCAAAAGGTATGTGGAAGATATCTCTTTATTTCAGCGGCGATGTGCTGGGAGCGGTAGCTACGGATACTGTGGAGGTTCGCTGATGCCGAGTAGCAAATTAATATCCGCCGTCGCTTTCGTTGTGGTAATAACTATTTCGACCCTATTCAGTGGCAACGTCTTTGCAACTGACGCGCGTAATTTTAATCCTGGTCGGATTATCGATGATGCAGTCTTCACGAATAGCGACACTATGACCGTTCAGCAAATCCAGAACTTTTTAAACAGCAAGACGGTTTGCGACACGTATGGAAGAAAACAATCTGAACTTGGGGGCGGAACGCGTGAACAGTGGCTGGCAGCTCGGGGTATATCAACCCCGATCACCTGCTTGCGAGATTATTATGAAAATCCTGGAACGGGTGAGAACAACTACGGCAGGGCAATCCCTGCGGGTGCAATAAGTGCGGCGCAGATTATCTATAATTACGCTCAGCAGTTCGGTATAAACCCACAAACACTGTTGGTGACGCTACAAAAAGAGAATGGGCTTATTACCGATGAATGGCCGACCCCAAAGCAGTATTCAGAGGCAATGGGATTTGGCTGTCCTGATAACGTTGCCCCGGGGGCGCCGGCTTGCGACCCTGCGTACAAGAGCTTTTCGACCCAGATGTACCAAGCGGCGCGACATTTTCGAGGTTACATAAATAACACATCCGGATGGTGGATACCATTTAATACAGGAAATAACTCAATTCGCTGGAGTCCGGCGGCTTCTTGTGGGTCAAGCACGTTCAATATCCAAAACCGCTCCACTGTTGCCCTGTACAGCTACACTCCATATAGACCCAACCAGGCTGCATTGAATGCCCAGTATGGAACCGGGGACTCCTGTAGCGCCTACGGTAACCGTAACTTCTATATGTATTTCAGCGACTGGTTTGGCCCTACATTTTCTAACAGTACTCTTGTGCGGACAATATCCAACAGTACAGTATATTTAATTAGTGAAGATGTGAAATATCCGGTTCCCGACATGGAAACCCTCAATTCTCTAAATCTGGGCGGTGTCGGTTTTGTATCCCAGGCGTATTTGGATGGTATGTCAACAGGCGCAACACTGGGGCGACTAATAATTGATGGTAGTGGAACGGTTTATTACTTTGACTCGGGTATCAAGCTTGCGTTCACATCGTGTGATATGGTGGCGGATTACGGGTATTCGTGTAACCAGGCGGTGAGACTTTCGGATTGGCAATTATTTGCTCTGGCGAATGGGCCGAATATGACTAACTTTTATCATACTACCTCTGGTAAAAATTTCTATATTAAATCTGGACAAAAAAGAGAAGTTTTCGACGAGCAATCACTTAATGAGGCTGGTCTTTACAGTGCATATAACCGCATTTCAGAGTCTGCCTTATCTAATCTTACATATGGACAACCTGTTGTTCGTAACAACGTTATCATTGCAGACAGAAACACGGGTGACAAATACGTAAAAGATCAAGACGAACTTATAGGGGTTGATAATGCGACACAGGGACAAACATGGGCAATACAAATAGCGGCACAGTATTTAGATAGTGCAAGTATTGGTCAATTGACAAAAAAGAGCGCTTTTATAAAAGGTTTGCTAAAAGATAATTCAACAGGGGATAACTATGTGTTGACGTCAGCTGGCAAACTAAAATTAAACGATGCGTCTTCATGGCCGACTGAGTTTACGGCAGTATCACCAAGCTTTTTATCGACGATTCCAAACGTTGGCACAGCGGCGCCCGCCTATCTTGTAAAGAGCCCGTATAGCTCGACGGTTTATTATATCGATAATCAAAAGAAACG
>CAZCYG010000110.1:0-3024 GCA_964502795.1 uncultured Candidatus Saccharibacteria bacterium
TAATAAACATGCAAAGATGCCCCGACCCGCACGGGGCCGTAATGGACATCCCGCACGGGCCAGAGCTGTGAAAAGCAGGCGACCAAACAAAGGTTGTGAAGTAATGCTCCTCAGTCCGAATACATCCTTTCAAGGACGGCGTCCAGCGAAAAGGGCGCTACTAAATAAGCACCGGTACCGTCAGATACTTGCACGGAAAACTCTGGCACGGTACGTCTCGTTTTCAGGAGTAACCTGTGAAGATCGCTCTTTGAGAACGCGGGTGGTAGTCCGCAGGCTTCTCTGTGCTCGGCAAGCCACTTTGTGGGCTCAATCTTATAACGACCGACGGTTGTCGGATCGTCGTGGTGCTTTGTAACCAATGCGTGGAGATTGACGAACACACTACTCGGAGCGTACTCGTTGGTCGGCACGGGATTAGTCACTATTTTCCTCTCGTCGTCTGCTTTGCAAGGTTCTCTGAGGTTGGTTGACCAGCGCCGTTGCGGGTTCCCAGACTCAGCCATTCCCTATTATCCTCTTGATTCAGTGAAATTCAATAATTGCCCATATCTTTATCTTTGAATTTCAAAAACAAAGAGATGAGGACAGAGGAGAACCGCCACCCAGATCTCCCTTTCGGAATAGGTGTGGTTCGGTGCCGAGGTGGACTGTATCAGTCCAAGATATGGCCTTGGTAGACGAACTCGATCTTCCAGGTCAAGCCGCGTGAGCCATGTTCACCGCGAGACCAGCCATTGACCTTCAGGCCCCAGTCTCCGTATTTGCCATCGTTCAGTGCATCCTGAAGGATATTGGCGAATCCGTCGCAGGAAGTAAGGTTCTTCGCGGTCCAGATGGCGTATTGGTTTTCGTCGGGGCCAATGATCTCTCTCAGGCCCTTGTCATCTAGCCACCTCTTGAACTCGAGATTGGTCTCGTGGTCGGCGTCATACGCCTTCCTGATGAGGTTTTTGACGCTCTCAGCGAGCTGTAGGAGTAGCTTGGTATTAGCTCTCTGTTGGTCGCCCGAGAGATCGTAGATCTTTTCGATGACCGATTCACCCGTCATGATTCTCCTCTGTCAGTAGGTGCGTCGTCCACTCGTCGTTGAGTGAACATAACTATTCAATTGTTGAGAAATGGAACGATAGTACTATTATAGCACACTTTTTAATTTTGCGCAACTGCACGGACGAGGATACGTTTGTCAAACACCTTGTCACGCGGTACCCACTTGCCTGCACAAGTTATCAAGCCCAGACCCTCTTTGGACGTGTCATAGGGTGTCATCAGCCGCTTCATACCAGTAGTATTAGCATCTTGCAGTGACTCGGTCTTGTTTTCTACGACACTATACGTAAACTTTTGGCCATCACCACGCTCTAGTGTGATCTCGTCACCCTCCTTGAGTTTATCGAGCCCCGCAAATACTCCATTACGAGATATCCCCCCGTTATGCCCGTCAATCAGTACAGCCCCGTAGCCTTGACCTGGTGTAGCACTTTTGTTGTACCATGCGGTATCACTGATATTTGCTGGCGTGTCGAGGATGTTGTTCTTGGTCAAGCCAACGTTCTGGACTCGGGCTTTCATGATATTTAATGCAGGAATGCTGATATACCGCGGATTATTAGCGGGAACAGTGTAGTCAATCCGCTGATCTTCAGTGACTGGGGTCTCGTCAACTGACGTGTCGGCAAGTGCTGATGCGGGCAACGATACAATCGGCGGCTGGTTGCCGGTCGTGAACCATTGGTACGCGTAATAAATCGTCAGCACGATCATACTGGCCAGTAATGCAAGTATCGTCCATCTGATCCAACTTTTGTCGCTTTTTCTGTCTAAATACAACCCCGAACTCATTCTATAGAATTATACCATTAGTAGTTTGTAGATGGTAGGTAGTATTTGGTAGATCGTTCACCAAAGCTGTCTGAAATACGATCAACAGGAATTTAACATGCAGTTTAGATGGGATACAAGGAAGCGATGAGAAGCGCAACGAAGTCGTATATAAAATACGACGAGAGAGCATCGCAGTCGATGACGCCGTAGCACGCTAAACTGGTGTTAAATTATTTATAGTCATCGTAGGTGACCATCAACGCGCGCGAATTAATTTGGCGCAAGCTTTCGAGAGCCACGGATACGACGATCAGAATACCCGTGCCACCAATGGCCAAGTTTTGCAGGCCGGTGACACCCGCTTGAGCGAATAGGTACTCGGCAATGAACGGCAGCACTGCAATAATACCCAGGACAAGCGATCCGAACAGGATCAGACGATTAACAGTTTGAGACAAGTATTTTTCCGTCTGTATACCCGGGCGGACACCCTCGATGAATCCACCTTGCTTTTGGAGGTTTTCGGCGATCTCGTTGCTGTTAAACACAATCCCCGTGTAGAAATACGTGAATATGATTACTAGCACAAAGTAGGCAGCAGGATACACGAACGCGCTAAGAGTACTGCCGGTAAAGTTACCAGGTGACGGAGCTTGGAACCATAGTATGAGATTATTCGCTAGGTCAAGATATTGCGCATTACCCGATGCCTTGAGTAATTGACCGATGAGTGCTGGTAGGCTGAGGAATGCGACCGCAAAGATAACAGGAATCACGCCTGCGGCAATTAATTTGATCGGCAGAATACTTTTGACACCGCCGTAGCTGCTGTTACCTTGAACGCGTTTGGCGTAATTAATTGTGACGACGCGTTGTGCTTCGTTAATTTTGACAAGCAGATACAGCACCAGCAGCGACGCGATTCCAATGATCAGACTGACCCAAAACGCAGTCGGATTAACAGGTAGCGTAAACCAGCCGAATACACTGAGAGCGCCTGACGACGTATCGACAAGCGATGAGCCCAACGTCGCAAATGTACTAGGTAACTGGCTGATAATACCTGCAAAAATAAGCATTGAAATACCGTTACCAATACCCTGTTCGGTGATAAGCTCTCCCAGCCACATAAGGAGCATCGCACCTGCAGTCATTGCCGATACCGCAACAATCCATTCGGTCGGCGTTGCGCTGTTG
>CAZCYG010000111.1:0-3023 GCA_964502795.1 uncultured Candidatus Saccharibacteria bacterium
AAATCTACCCTAACCCATTTACTGCTACGCTACATGGATATCAGTGACGGCGAAATTATGATTGATGGACAAAATATCGCTGATATTACCCAAGATAGCTTACGGTCAAATATCGCCTACGTGCCGCAAGATCCCTTCCTTTTTCATCGTACACTTCGCGAAAACATCATCTACGGCAGGCCAAATGCAACTGACGCTGAAATCCTTGGCGCAGCCCGTGCGGCACATGCTTATGAATTCATCGAACAATTGCCTAAAGGATTAGACACAATCGTTGGTGAGCGTGGTGTCAAGCTGTCCGGCGGGCAACGTCAGCGCATTGCCATTGCACGAGCAATACTAAAAGATGCGCCTATACTTGTGCTCGACGAAGCAACGTCGGCACTAGATAGTGAAAGCGAAGTCTATATACAAAAAGCACTGACAGAGCTCATGAAAAACCGCACATCAATCGTTATCGCGCACCGTTTGTCGACAATCGCTCGCCTTGATCGTATCATCGTGCTTGATAAAGGTAAGATTGTCGAAGACGGCAGTCATGCAGAACTACTGGCGCAAAACGGCACCTATGCCAAATTGTGGAAACATCAAAGCGGCGGGTTTATTGAAGAGTAGGCATGATGATTACGCTTGCACAAATTGGGTATTTAGGGTTAAACTGCACTTGTACGATCTGGTGAAAGGAGTACGGTTTGAAAGGCGATGATATCGCCGCCGTCCGGAAGGCTTGCGACAAAATCGGTGATCCAGCCGTGATGAGCACTTTTCAATATGGACGGCTCAGCAAGAAGAAACAGGAGGAGCTGCGGGAGGAAGTTGTCAATCGATACGATCTGGACAACAACGATCGCTGGCGCCGACGACCTGAGCCGACGCACGACCAGTCCTGATCCGTACATGATGTTCCCACCGCCGTCACCAAGAGGCGGTGGGAACATCAGATAGTCCGAACGTAAATACCCACCAATTGGTGGGTATTTGAATCTTGTTGATACGTGAGTTTACTCGCCGTGATCTTCTTTGGCTTTCTTGCCACCTGGATTATCGTGTTCAGTTTCACCACCTTGTGGTGTATCCTCACCATTCTCAGCTGCAACATTTTCTGCGCTCGCGTCTTCGGCATCACCGCCAGCTGCATCATTCGCCGCCTGCAGTGCGCTCGGTTCGTAAACATTTGCCACCACGAGTTCAAGGTCTTGTTCGATATCAGCATATTCAACACCTGTTGGCAGCTTGATGTCACCTAGTGTCAATTTGTCTTCATCGGTTGCCAGTCCGGCAATCGATAGTACCAGCGCTTCCGGCAAATCAGCAGGTTTTGCTTTGATGTCAATGTGTTCAATCGCTTGTAGTACAACTAATCCCGCTTTCTCCGCTTCACTTTCACCGAGTCCAACAAGATGAATTGGCACCTGTGTCGTAATCACTTCGTTTTGCTTGATCGTATGGAATGCCACATGACGTACCCGATGCTTGACTGGATCAACATCGATCGCTTTGATAATTGCCAATTTTTTCTTGCCGTCGATCACTAAATTAACAGGTGTGTGCTTGCCTGCCGTATGGCTGATTTTGGTCGTTTCGACAATACCCGACTGAGTATTAATCGGATCACTTGATCCGCCATACACAACACTTGGCACCAGTCCCTCTTTGCGCAAATTCGTTACTTTTTTTCCTGATACGGTTCGTATATCTAGCTTTAGCGTAATATCGCTCACGGTCATTCTCCTGTCATTATCACCGTATCAATTATACACTAAGTCCCCCTGCCGTGCTAAACTAGTGGGGTGATTCCTGGATTCGACCTTATGGATTTTATTATCCAGTTTAGCTGGATTGGCGTTGCGCTGATTATCTTTGCCGAAAGTGGTCTGTTAATTGGATTCTTTTTGCCTGGCGACACGCTGCTATTCACAACGGGCTTTTTAGTCCAAGCAGATATACTCAAAATCGACATCCACTTGCTCGTGCTCGTCCTTTTTCTGGCGGCAGTTCTCGGTGATTCAGTTGGCTACGCGTTTGGCAGCAAAATTGGTCGACGCCTGTACCAAAAACCTGATTCACGTCTGTTCAAAAAAGCACACCTTGAAGCGGCTGAAAAATTTTACGCCAAACACGGCAGCAAAACAATCATTCTCGCCAGGTTCATACCTACTATTCGCACATTTGCGCCGATCGTTGCCGGTGCAAGCAGCATGCGATACAAAAAATTCATTATCTATAACATGATCGGTGCCTTTTTATGGGCAGTCGGCGTCACGTACCTTGGATATTTCCTCGGTGGACAATTCAAAAAAATGGGCTTAGAAATTGACCACGTGTTATTGCCGATGTTGGCATTGATAGTGCTACTATCCGCACTCCCCGCGATCATTCATCTGCTTCGCCACCCAGACCAGTTAAAGGCGGTCTGGACTGTCGCCAATCGTCAGGTTGAAAGTTTTTTCGGCTGGGATGAAAACGGCGATAAGATCAAAAAAAATAAATCAAAGTAACTGTTTGAGATATTTGCCCGTGAATGATTCGGTAATCTTTGCTATTTGCTCAGGCGTGCCCTTTGCGATAACTTGGCCACCTCCATTACCACCTTCTGGACCCATGTCAATCACATGATCAGCAGTTTTGATGACATCCAGATTATGTTCGATAATGACCATACTGTTACCACCCTCGACGAGTTTTTGCAGTATACCCAGCAACCGTTTGACATCAGCACTGTGCAGTCCGGTCGTTGGCTCGTCCAGAATATACATCGTCCGACCAGTACTGCGACGCGACAGCTCGCTGGCTAATTTAATACGCTGTGCTTCACCACCGCTAAACGTCGTCGCTGGCTGGCCCAACCGAATATAGCCTAGTCCTACGTCAACCAATGTGTCGAGTTTGCGTGCAATGGTTGGTACATTTTCAAAAAACTTGGCGGCTTGTTCGACCGTCATTTCTAGTACATCGCTAATCGTTGCGTCTTTGTATTTGATTTCGAGCGCTTCGCGGTTGTAGCGTTTGCCATGACAGACATC
>CAZCYG010000112.1:0-2971 GCA_964502795.1 uncultured Candidatus Saccharibacteria bacterium
ATGAACAGCCTGCCGCACGGTTATCAGCCAATGGGTGGTAAATTACCGCAGTCACGAAATGGTGTACTTATCGCATTTGAACCTGGCACGACAACGCCATACGCATTGCAAACTGCCGAATCGCGGGGTGAGCTATATGTTGGTCCGGGGGTCGAAGTGTACGCCGGTATGATCATTGGTCTAAATCGTCGCCAAGAAGACATGGAAATGAACGTGTGCAAAGCAAAGCACCTGACAAACATGCGCTCTAGCAGTAGCGACGGCGTTGTGCAGCTAACACCGTTTACTGATCTCAGTCTAGAGCAGTGTATTGATTTCATCGAAGATGATGAACTACTAGAAGTCACACCCAAAAGCCTGCGTCTACGCAAACGTGAACTCGACCCCAACAAACGCAAACGTGCTGCAAAACAGTAGTATACTGGGCGTATGAGCAAATATCCATCAACGTTTTATCGTGTATCGTTAAAAGCGGTCATTCGCAATGAAGCTGGCGACGTGCTGGTTACTAAAGAGAGTGATTATGCATGGTCTTTTCCTGGTGGCGGCATGGAGCACGGCGAAAGCGAATATGAAACGCTGGCTCGTGAAATGGAGGAAGAAGCACGTATCACAGTACCATTTAGGGCCAGAGCACTAGGTTCAGATGCGGTATTTGTTGAACACTTGGACACATGGGTACTATGGATATTCTATGAAGTAATATTTTCCGAGAGGTTTTCGTACTCTGCAGGAAAAGACGTATGGGAGATCGGATTCAAAGATCCAAGCACATTCAAAGATTCATCCAATCAATGGGAGCAGCTGGTGTATAAATGGGCAAACAAAACTCCGCAGTAAAGCGGAGTTTATGTTATTAGAACTAATAGCTCGTAAAGATGTTATTTGCCCTAACAGGGAAGCAATCTGTTTGTATATGGTTCATTTCTATTCCTTTTTGTATCTCGTTTATTTGTTTGTCTTATTCAAGACTAATTACATAATAGCATAAGCTTGATAAAAAGTCAACAGTTCTGTATAAAATTGTTTGCGACATATAGCCATAACCTCTATAATAAACAGCAAATGGTGGCAAAGAAAATACCAAAAATTAAGCTCAAAATACCCCGTGAAGAGCAGCTGAAATCGGCACTCGTCAGCACGGCGGGTGCGCTGATGTTGACGAAGGCAAGTCCCGATGACGCGCTGGGTGAACTGTTTTCGGTCGTGCAGCTGCATCAAATATACGACGATGGAATGACATTTATCGACCTGATTCCGCGGTCTCGGATGAAGGAAATTAAGAAAGAATATATGGTGCAAAAGGACGATCCGAGCTTTGATCTACAGGAATTCGTCAGCAGGCACTTTTATGAATTTGAACATTCACAGCAAGTCTATCACAGCAATCCCGATCATGATCCACGCCAGCATATTAACGAACTATGGGAGGTTCTGGAACGCCGTAATCGCCGTGATCGCGGGTCGCTAATTGCCATACCGTATAAATATATTGTGCCTGGCGGCCGATTTACCGCGCAGTTTTATTGGGACAGTTATTTTACAATGCTTGGTCTGGCAGCCGATGGCAAATGGGATATGGTCGAGAATATGCTCAAAAACTTTGGGTACCTGATACGCAAATTCGGATTTATTCCAACGGCAAATCGAACCTATTATTTATCACGTAGCCAGCCGCCTTTTTTGAGCCATATGGTTAAATTACTTGCACGTCACAAAAACAGGACGCTGACGCTGCTTGAATATTTGCCGTATATGCTCGGCGAATATAGATTTTGGACAAAAGGCAGGCGGATGATCAGTAGTAAAGAAGGAGTAGCGGCACATCGCAGGGTAGTTCGCCTAGGCGACGGGTCGATTCTTGGCAGGTATTTTGACAACAAAATAACACCTAGGCCCGAATCACTGCGGGAGGACGTTGAAGCGGCAGGTGATACTGATAACGAAAAGCTGTATTTGGATTTGCGTGCCGGAGCCGAAAGCGGCTGGGATTTTAGCAGCCGATGGTTTGCTGATATTGATGATATCGGGACAATTCACACGACGGATATTCTGCCAGTTGATCTGAATTGCTTGCTCTACCATTTAGAGATAACGATTGCCGAGACATATCAGCGCATGTATCAACCGCTTCTTGCGCGCAAGTTTCAGCGCTATGCCGATAAGCGAGCCGCGGCTATTTTAAGATATATGTGGGATGAGGACGAGCAGTTTTTTGTTGATTATGATTTTCGGACAGGCAAAAGAACCGGTCGCGTGACACTTGCAGGAGTGTTTCCGCTTTATGCCAAGATTGCGAGTTCTAACCAAGCAAAGGCTGTTGCGGCACGGCTGGAAAAGGATTTTTTGAAAAAAGGCGGACTGGTCACAACGCTGAACGAAACAGGTCAGCAATGGGATTCTCCAAATGGCTGGGCACCGCTCCAGTGGGTAGCAATACAAGGATTGCGTGAATACGGCTATCACCAACTGGCGGAGAAGATCAAAAAAGCATGGATAAAAACCTGTCTGGACTTGTATGAGCGTGAAGGTAAAATGGTCGAAAAGTACAATGTTGTTGACCCGGACAGATTGGGTGGTGGCGGAGAGTATGTATTGCAAGATGGTTTTGGCTGGACGAACGGTGTGCTGGCGGCACTACTGGCAGAGGGCGAGCACTCTGCACATACGAGTGAGTAGCAGGATATGATAAAATAGTACAAAACCATGAGCAACATAAACACACAACGTAGGCCATAACCATATGACAAGTCAACAGTCGATCTGGCGCCAAGCCGCTGTGTATCAGATTTACCCATGGACGTTTAATGAGGATAAGGGTCGTGATCCACAAAAGGGTCACGGATCAATCAAGGGTATTACCGAAAAGATTCCATATCTGCGTAATGATCTGGGTGTTGACGCGATTTGGCTGTCGCCGTTTTATCCTTCGCCAATGGCTGATGGGGGCTATGATATTAGTAATTTTAAG
>CAZCYG010000113.1:0-2940 GCA_964502795.1 uncultured Candidatus Saccharibacteria bacterium
AGCACCGGTAACTCGTATCACCTCCGGCATAACCTGAATAGTATACCTTTTTTTACTCATTTTTTCCAGATACTATAGTCAAAGTGTGATTACTGTACATGCACAAAAGGGTAGTTTGGCAACTCTAATCATGCTATAACTGATGCATAAACATCTGTTAGAAAGGACACTTTAATGATCCGTAAAACACTACTGACACTATTAGCACTCCCCCTCTTTGCATTTGCCGCAAACACTGTCTTGCCGCTTGCATCAGCATACGCGCAGGAAGACATTAATGTAACGAATGGTCCCGACGTTGCTAAGCCAACCAATACTCCCGACGATTTGTTTGGCGAGAACGGCGCATTTCGAACAATTAGCAATGTCCTGCTGTTTTTGATCGGGGCGATAAGCGTCATCATGATTATTATCGGTGGAATTCGCTATACGACATCAAATGGCGATCCTGGTGCGGTCAAGGGCGCAAAAGATACTATTCTTTACTCGATAATTGGAATTATCGTTGCGATTCTTGGCTTTGCGATCGTCAGCTTTGTGGTTGGCGCATTTACATCTAGTAACTAACAAAAAGCTTATCGTTGCATCTGTCAGACACGAGTGCTATATTGTGACAAATATTTTTAGCAACGAGGTGTCAGCATGCGAAAGGCAATCAATATTTCTGCGTTTCTCTTTTTTATCTGGTTGATACTGGATGCTTTTAACATGCCGTCCGCATTATTGAACTTTCTCCTGGTTGGTGAACTGCCTGGCATACAAACCAACTTGCCACCCGTTGTCATGCTTGCCATCATTTCGACTGCTTTTGGGATTATCGTATTCGAGATGGTGGTTCGTCGCATCGAAATCATTCATCGCACTCGACAGCAAATACTGTCAATTGCAAGTCGCCGCGATCGTTTGCCCAAGCGCCGATTTAACCGCGCCTAGCACTACTTTGACGAATCAGCGTCATCACCCTGATCGCCCAGATCGCCGGGGGCGATACTCTCAAGCCACAACTGTAATTCCTGAAGTATAAATTGTTGATTATCCGTTGGCTGTCCCGCACCAAGCCGCTGTAATGATTTCATAAACTGTGGTAGCTGTGATTCCAGGTGTTTGACGCGCCACTTCTCCCACTGACCGGCTTCATCGGTACTCAAACTACGCGGATAGTTACGTGCTTTGTAATGCAGCAATAATTCAGGCAGCCTGTCATCCTGAAATTCCGGGTGAAAATCCGCTAGTGTCTTTTCGTCCGCAGCTGCCACCGCTTGCATACGTATCGTGTCGCCATCATTCAAAAATCCATCATAGAGTTGCGCTTCGACGTCAGGTGATTTTTTGAATTCCGGTTTGTTTTCGTACAATGTCCTGACATTTTCAGCAAAATGAGGTGCAGCAAGAAGTATCTTTTTATGTGCTTCAATCGTCTGTTGATCTAGCTGGATCCGCTGCCATCCATCGCCCTTTTCAAGCACACCCAGCGGCGCAACGGCAGGCGCACGATTATATTGCAATTCTTTGACAGGAAGCGGGACAAAACCTTCAGCCTGGCGCTCTTCCCACGATGCAAATACTTTTTTTGCAAGCTCTTTACTGTTCAGATCAATAAACTGTGTCGGGTCATAGCGCAGATCATACACAATAACATTGCCATTTTTGCCGCTTGTGAGTGGAAAGGCAATCGTCGTTTTGTGATAATCGGCATCATATCGGCCACTCGTATAGACAAACGGCTGTTTCGTATCTAAATTAACGAGTTTTTGTACCTCACGCTTGTTGCGCATTTTCAGTAGATAGTCGTAGAGCTGCGGCTGCTTGTCACGTATCAGTTTGGTCACCGCGATCAGCGCCTGCACGTCACTGAGTGCATCGTGCGCGGCGAAATGATCAATATTATTTTCTTTTGTCAGTAATTCCAGTCGATTAGTCGCTTTGCCATCGTCAGTCACCGGCCAGTTGATACCATCGGGTCGCAGCGCCCGTGTCATACGGACAACATCCAGTACATCCCAGCGTGATCGACCATCTCGCCACGCCCATTCATACGGATCATGAAAATTCCGCCACAGCAGATGGCGGATGAATTCGTCGTCAAATCGAATATTGTTAAATCCAACGACAATGGTATCGTCAGTAAATATTTCGTCGACAAGTATTTTGCAAAACTGTGCTTCGGTGTAGCCATCGGCGACGGTTTGCTGTGGCGTGATACCCGTCACCATTAGTGCGTCGGGACTGGGCAGCGTGTCATCGTTTAGCGTGATGAGCATATTATAGGGGTCACCAATCGGGTGAAAATCCATATCAGTCCGTTGACCGGCGAATTGCATGATGCGATCGCTCCTGCCCGAAAGCCCCGACGTTTCGAGGTCATAAAAGAAAAAAGTCTGAGCCATTACTGTTAGTATAGCCGTTTCCAGGGCAAAAGAAAAACACCCGGTGGGGTGGTCAAGAATTGTGGGAGTGCACCCACAGGGTGAGCCGTAGAGCGCAGCGTGATGAATCGCGCGCGTCCGGATCAAACCCTGCGGGTTGGGTATGAAAGTCTGTGGTAAGTCTGAGGTGTTCGCCACCCCCTCCGCGAGGGGGTGGCGAACACCGTTCAGGCGAGAGCGATCCTGTGCGCTACTCGCCATGGGGCGCGGCAGGCGCCCCAACCGGGGACTGGTGATCAGTCCCCCGCGCCGCCGGCGGCGTCCTCGGCGATGGTCGTCCACTTGATGTTGCTGGCACCGGTGGTGCCGTTGATGCTGGTGATGCTCGGCGGGGACATAGCCCCCTCCATTCTAACTCGTAGGTGAGTCATACCCTCACAGGGAACAGTTCCCCCAGACAACACTGGTATCCGTACCAATCGCCAAGCCGTCGGCGTGTGTGTCTGTTGCGAGCAGTAAACGACATAATCGTCTAGTGCTCACAACAGACTGTTAACTTACCAAACTATTAACA
>CAZCYG010000114.1:0-2900 GCA_964502795.1 uncultured Candidatus Saccharibacteria bacterium
CAAAAGAAGATCTGGTGTTAAAGGTTCTAGCAGCTGATCCAACCACTCGGGTAATACAGCTACTTCGTCAACTAAATCTGCGGAAGTGTCAGGTATCGTAACTGGGATTTCTATTGTCGTCATTCGTATAACGTTTGTTATCCTGCCATCATCATACTCCAAAATCTCACCCTGACAAGTTAGGGTGAGATTTTGTTGCTGCTGCGCGCCCACCCGGGGCATTCGCTTTGGTGCAGTGTGTTTGTTTTGCCGCGCAAGGGTTGCCCCAATGCGCATCAGCATGTCGTTATTATGCTCTTGCTTTTCAAAAAGCGCAAGCACTCCACGGGTGCTATAATGGCACTAATGCTTCACGCGCTTCGTCAGAAATACAAAATACGTATCCAAAAAAAGTTGGAAGAATTGGTCGTTGCCTATTTTGCTGCACACCCAGAGGTGAAATTAATAGTTGTAACTGGTAGCGTGGGTAAAACAAGTACTAAAACAGCGATTGCAACGTTGCTGGCACAAAAATACCGGGTGCGACTGCACGAGGGTAATCATAATACGCCGATGAGTGTGCCGCTGGCGATTCTGGGCGTGCCATATCCAGACAATGTGCGAAGTTTTGGTGCGTGGAGACGGGCAATTAAGACGGCACGAACACGAATTATCGCGCCAACGGATGTCGATGTGATCATACAAGAACTTGGGGCTGATCATCCGGGCGATATTGCTAGTTTTGGTAGGTATCTTAAACCATATATGTCAGTTATCACTGCGGTCACGCCGGAACATATGGAATTTTTCAAAACTATCGATGCCGTTGCGCACGAAGAACTCGAAGCGGCGAATTTCAGCCAAGTAGCAATGATTAATCGTGATGATATAGATGGGCAGTACGCGGAGTATCTGACTAATCCAAATATTGATACGTATGGCACAAGCGCGGCGGCGGAATATCATTTTGAGGAACAGGATTTTAGTCTCGACAAAGGGCATACAGGCAAATTTGTCGGAGTGGAATTGCCGACAGGTGTCGACGTGATGATCAATGTCCTTGGTGAACATAATCTGCGCCCGGCGATTGCTGCCGCGGCGGTAGGTCTAAAATTCGGGCTCAATGCAGATGATATCACGGCAGGACTGGCAAAAATTCGTCCAATTGCCGGTCGCATGAATATTTTACGCGGGTTAAACGACAGTACGATTATCGATGATACCTATAATTCCAGCCCAGTTGCTGCCAGCAGTGCAATCCAGACGTTTTACAGCCTGCAAGCGCCGCAGCGTATTGCGATTATGGGAACCATGAACGAACTGGGCGATTCGTCGCAGGCCGAACACGAAAAAATAGGTAAACTATTTCACCCAGACCTCGTAGAATGGGTAATTACGGTCGGCGAAGATGCCGAAAAATATCTTGCGCCAGCTGCACATAGTAACGGTTGTCAGGTCAAATCATTCATGAATGCCGTGCAGGCCGGAGCGTTTGCGCATAGCGTGTTGGATCGGGGTACATTGGTGCTGGCAAAGGGTTCGCAAAATGGTGGCTATGTGGAGGAATCAGTCAAGATTTTGCTGCATGATCAAAATGATGCTAACCAGTTGGTGCGTCAATCACCGGCATGGATGGCGACTAAAGAAGAATTCTTTGAACGTAATTTGGTGTAGAATATGCAAAACTTTTCATCGGGCTTTACACCTTGGTACAAGAAACGGTGGTTTCGCGTGGCGGTTGTGTTTACACTTCTCGCGCTTGTGATTATGTGGTTTGGATCTCATATACTTGTAAAACCTGACGATACAGTCGTTGATGCAGTGAATTATACGCTGAAGACTCCGGGCACGTATCATGTTGCTTCTGAGGTCACTAACGGGTCGCTGGTAGTCGCTGACAATGGTTTTAGCTGGTCGGGAGCGATAGGCGGTGTTGATGTCGACGCGATTCTGACGGGCGAAATGCTCTATATCAAATCACCCGCACCAGACAGGCTCTATAGTATGGTGACAGGCAGTAATAACCCGGTAGAACAGGCGATACAGACGCTTACAGACAAGCTTCGTAATCGATGGATAAAGAGTGATCTACAAAAAAGCCAACTCGGCACCCAGATAACGAACACGCTTAAGTGCGCATACGAGCAGAAAAATATCCTACAACAAAACGACAGTGCTCGGGAGGAATGGCTGCATGCATTTAGGGACACGTCATTTTGGGTGATTCGCAAAGGTCCGGACAACGGGAGTACTACGATGTATCAGTTACTGATGGATACGACCGCAAGGGCATCGCTTTTTGCGAAAGTGAGACAGACGGCGTATTATCGGTTGTTGACATCGTGCCAGAGTGGTATTGATATGTCCCGTATTGCCGAGGGGCACTGGCTAAACGCAACGGTTACGCTGTCTCAACCAGAACATATTATGCAGTCGATTGTTGTCGATCTGGGCACGAGTGGCACTATGACAATCACGCCGAACTACCAGATTACAGGTTCTGTCTCGCCACCATCTGATGCCGCTAGTATCGACGAACTGCTTATCGAATATCTCAAGTCGTTAATTCATATCAAATAACTGCTATACTATAGGGGATGAAGCGCTACAATCCACTTGATATTGAGCCAAAATGGCAGCAATTTTGGGACGAAAACGGCACATATGTGGCCGACCTCGCTAGCAGCAAGACCAAATACTATGCCATGAGCATGTTTAATTACCCCAGCGGTGCTGGTATTCATATTGGTCACGCGATGAACTATACGATCAGCGACGTAATGGCTCGATTTAAACGCCAGCAAGGATACGAAAGTTATCATCCCGTGGGTTGGGATTCGTTTGGACTGCCTGCCGAAAATTACGCGATCAAAACGGGTGTCTCCCCGCAAGAATCAATGAAAAAAATCATTCCAGGATAT
>CAZCYG010000115.1:0-2897 GCA_964502795.1 uncultured Candidatus Saccharibacteria bacterium
AATCGTACTGGGGTCAGTAATATTCACAAAGGTTGTTGGAACGATGAATGCTGCATATCCGATTGTCATCCATCGTAGTGTGGCAGCATGCTTTGGTTTTCTGCGCGCCCAATATGCTGCAAGGCCCATGGCAACGAGTAGCCAGCCGTAGTAGTAGGCTGCGAATACGGACGATCCGATATTATTAACCTTGAATATAGCGTAATTAGCGGCACATTCATGACCCATAATAGCGTTGCCTGCGGTTGCAAAATAAAGAACATAGACAAATGCCGTAGCGTATGCAGTGTACAGGAGTGGTTTTGACACTTTGCCTGCAATTGCCATAACAAGGTGCAATCCGACGGCAGGCATGAGCGTAATTGATACATAGCCAAGACGCGCCCATTCAATATGCCCCAGGCCCAATCCGCCGCAAATCATGTATTCGGTCAGTTGGAAAATGCCCAGGAGACTGAGCATCGTTACTACAAGCCGTGAAATCTGAGTGAGTTTGTATCGCCATAGCACATACAACACAAAGCCAAACTCTACCAAAAACGTCGCTAACATAACAGGTGGCGAGAAACACATGAGTTTGTTGCCATACCTCTTATACATAATTTGCAGTATAGCGCATTTATAAGGTTTCGCAAAGATACTACTTGAGCTTGTGTGAACGAGCCGACGTTTTATAATATTCTCTATGATAAATCCGAGTATCTACGGCGGTATTCCCTTACCGAAACATGAAGATTACGTAGCAGCTATTGCCCAAACGATCGAGACTGAACGTATAGATTCGTATGCCGGTATGGCACGTGCAATGGATAGGGTAGGAGCAAACGACGAGACATACAAGAGGTTTGTCGGGTTAATGGCACATGTAGGCATGCTCATTGAGCCTATTGATCAAACAACGAAAGAATTTGTTGACGATGAGCAGAAAGCGGCCGAGTCGGTGACGCTGGGGTCTGCACTCGGAGGGTTGATTGTATCTAAAGTACATGGGTCAATCGCAGCGCTTGATAAATTCGAAATTAACCTACCTAAAAAAATATGGGAGTCCGATGGTAACCTTGACGCCAGACATACATTGGCAGAATACCTTTCACGGTACGGTAACTATGGCTTTGTTATAATGGGCGATCAGGCGGAAGATATGCTTGAACGAACAGAGTCGTTGATAGTAGAAGATGTTACAAAGCAACGGATGTTTCGTATCGGTTGCGGAATTGTCGTCCATGCCCTGTTCGAGACTCATATCAGATATAATCAAAGAATAGCAGAGGAGGATAGGCGCCAACTTACTGAGCAATTAGACGGGTCTACTGATATAGACTGGGATTCGGGACTCCATAATTTACTCACGACCAGAGATGAGTAACTACTGGAAAATGATGGGCAAATAAGATATAATGAACATAAAGCGCTATTTTTTATGGCAAAAAATAGCAAATAAATGTAATCAAGAGGAAAGAGTAGACATGGCAGTAAAAAACGTCCCCCTGAAGGACTTTCGTAACATCGGTATTATCGCGCATATTGACGCGGGTAAAACCACGACAACAGAAGGTATTTTGTACCGTACAGGCATCAACCACAAAATCGGCGAAGTCCGTGGTGATGGCGACGGTGCAACGACTGACTGGATGGCACAGGAAAAAGAGCGCGGTATCACGATTACGTCTGCTGCCGTTACCTGTTTTTGGAAGGGTTGCAAGATCAATATTATCGACACTCCGGGTCACATCGACTTTACTGCCGAAGTCGAACGCTCGCTCCGTGTTCTTGACGGTGCCGTTACCGTATTTGACGGTAAAATGGGTGTTGAAGCACAAACCGAAACAGTGTGGCGCCAAGCGAACAAATATGGCGTGCCACGTATCTGCTTTATCAACAAAATCAATCAAATCGGTGGTGATTTCTACAAGTCTCTCGACACGATTCACAACCGTTTGAGCAAGCACGCATTGCCAATCCATCTGCCAATCGGGTTTGAAAAAGAAATTAACGGTCTGGTCGACCTGGTCGACATGAAAGCATATACCTATAGCGACTACACCGACAAAGAGCTGGTACAAGGCGAGATCCCTGCCGACATGCTCGAAAAGGCCAAAAACGCCCGTAGTCTGCTGGTTGACGCGGCCGTTGAAGCTGAAGACGAATTGTTCGAGCGATTCCTCGATCAAGGTGAAGAATCAATCACTGAGGAAGAGTTGAAACGAGCCCTTCGCAAGCGCGTCCTCGCTGGTGACTTTTACTTGGTGACTGGTGGTGACGGTCGTGGCGTCATCGTGGAAAAGGTTCTCGACCTCGTCGCTGATTACCTACCATCACCATTGGATGTCGAAGCAATCCAAGGTACCAACCCAAAGACAGGCGACGTTATCGAGCGCAAACCAGACGAATCAGAGCCACTTGCAGGACTTGCCTTCAAGATCGCGACTGATCCATTCGTCGGTAAATTAATCTTTGTCCGTATCTATAGTGGCAAGTTGACCGCTGGCAGTTACGTACTGAACACGACAAGCGGTAACAAGGAACGCGTGGGCCGTATTGTCCGTATGCATGCCGATAAACGCGAAGAAATTGACAGCATTGGCGCTGGCGACATTGCGGCCGTCGTTGGACTCAAAGATACTTTCACTGGCGCGACTATCTGTGATCCAGCACATCCTATCACTCTCGAAGCAATTGAATTTCCAGAACCTCCCGTGTCAATCGCCGTTGAACCAAAGACCAAAGCCGACCAGGAAAAAATGGGTATCGCCTTGCAGCGTCTCGCCGAAGAAGATCCGACCTTCCGTGTGCACACTGATGACGAGACTGGTCAGACGATCATGAGCGGTATGGGTGAGTTGCACCTCGATATCCTAGTTGATCGTATGAAACGCGAATTTAACGTCGAAGCCAAC
>CAZCYG010000116.1:0-2856 GCA_964502795.1 uncultured Candidatus Saccharibacteria bacterium
TGTGGGATTTTTTCTTTGTACTGAGATATTATAAGAGAATGAAAGTATCTGTTTCAGAACTAACTGATAAACTAGCGGACATACTTAAGACAAAGGGATATGATGAGTCTGACATTCCATTTATCATCAATATGTATCTAGGGGGTCAACAACGAGGTCATACCAGCCATGGCTTGGCAAGCTTTGTATCTTTTGCTCAAAGCGATCAGGAAACACCGGGAGAACCCATTGTTCTTAAGAGTACTCATGCATTATACGCGCTAGATGCTAGGGGTAATTCTGGCAACATCATCGGCAAACATGCTGCCGATGAAGCCATCAAGCGAGCAATGTCTGAAGGAGTCGGCACCGTTACTATACGCGACATGGATAGTTGGTTACGACCCGGTGCAGTCGCCGAATATATTGCTGAGCAAGGCTGTGTGGCGGTTGTTATTAACAGCGGTGGCGGAACGTCTGTTGCTCCGCCCGGAGGATTTGCTCCAACGCTCGGTACCAACCCTATTGCATACGGCATTCCTACAAATCGCGAACCGTTGGTTGTTGATATGGCAACTGCACAGCATGCTTGGGGACAGGTTCGACTGGCTAATAAATATGGTACACCTCTACCGCCCGACTCGTTCTATGATCGTGACGGCAATATCACACAAAATGGCAAAGACGCATACTCGGTCAAGGCTTTCGGCGAATACAAAGGTTTCGCCCTTGCGATGCTGGTTGAGATCATGACTGGCTCGATGGTTGGTGTACCTATGATGATCCCTAGCACGTCTGGCAGGACATTTGCAGGCAAGCTTCCACGACGAGGAGCAGTTATTGTGGCATTCGACCCTGCTGCCACTGTTGATCCTACCGAATTCAGAGAGAGGAATACGGAGCTACTTGACGCTGTCCAAAATAGTCAAGCCCTGCCAAACCAGGAAATACGTATACCTGGCGTACGGGCAAGTCAGCTACGAGCAGCCAGCATCACAAATAACTTGTTAGATATCCCTGACGAATTGTGGCAAGAAATTAAAGACCTTTAGGCAGCTATTTTTTGTCTGTGATGTATTCTTGCCAATACCGCGGCGTGTCGTCAAAATCTGCTTGCTCGGCGAGACACTGTAGTAACAAGCGCCCTGTTTCGGCGTTAGTAAATAGTGGCACGTGATTATCAATTGCCAGACGTCGTACCTGATAGGCACTATCATTTGCAGCATCCGTTTGTGGAACATTGACCATCAGACCAAACGCATGATCCTCAATTGCCGTCGCGACGCTCGGTACTTTGCCCGTTTGGATTTTGTATAAGCGAGCGGTCGAAATACCATGCTTACCAAAATACTCATGCGTTCCCTCGGTCGTATAAATTCGCCAACCTTGCGTAGCCAACGAGCGCGCAACGTCAATGAATTTGTGTTTTTGTTCGTCTGGCACACTAATGAACACCGATTTGCCCTGCACCTGCTGCTCAGTCGCTAACCACGATGTGTAAAATGCTTCTTCCAGATTGCGGCCAAAGCTGGCTACCTCGCCCGTTGATGCCATCTCGACACCAGCCACAGGATCCGCGCCTTTTAAGCGATTGTAGGAGAACTGCGGACTTTTGACACCCACGTAATCCCGATCGAGCGTGTGATATTCGGTATCGTTATCAATACCGAGCATCGCTTCGGTCGCAATTTCAATCAGATTATATCCAGATACTTTAGACACAAACGGAAAGGATCGTGATGCACGGACATTACATTCGATTACCTTTAGATCATTGTCTTTTGCAATAAATTGGATATTGAACGGTCCAGTAATGTTCAGCCCGGCGGCAACCTGCTTGGCAATCCATTTGGCACGACGTACTGTTTCTAAATATAACTTTTGAGCAGGATACACGACTGTCGCGTCACCGGAGTGCACACCAGCGTTTTCGATATGCTCTGATATTGTATAGATCACTAATTTGCCATCCTTTGCGACACCATCGATTTCCAATTCTTTCGCGCCGGTAATGAACTGCGAGATGACCGTCGGATGATCGGGCGATAGCTTGGTGGCAGCCTGCAGATAGCGTTCCATCTCATGCTGATTCTGCACGACGCTCATCGCCCCACCGGATAGGACATAGGACGGTCGGATGAGTACCGGATAGCCGACGCTTTCGGCAAATTTCTTGGCTTTCGCGAGATTCGTCACTTCCTGCCATGCAGGTTGGTCAATCCCTGATTTTTCCAGCATGCTTGAGAACTTTTGCCTATTTTCTGCTCGGTCAATATCTGTTGGCGACGTGCCCATTATTGGATAGCCTGCTACGTGGAGTGGCAGCGCTAGATTGTTGGCAATCTGACCACCAACCGACACAACGATACCATCCGGATTTTCAAAATCTGCGATATCCCGTACACGTTCAAGTGTTAATTCGTCAAAATACAAACGGTCCGAGCGGTCAAAATCCGTCGAGACAGTCTCGGGGTTGGAGTTAACAACGATTGTTTTGTATCCATGCTCCGCGAGTGTCTGTACTGTGTTCACCGCACTCCAGTCAAATTCGACTGACGATCCAATGGCATACGGGCCAGAACCTATCACGATCGCCGATTTGTCCTTTAGTCCTTCGATATCATTCACCGTGCCGTGATACGTCATATACAAATAGTTCGTTTCGGCATCAAACTCACCCGCTAGCGTATCAATCTGCTTGACGACAGGTATAATTCCGTCGCCAATTCGTTTGCGGCGAATCTCGTCCGCCGTCTTGTTTTTTATTGCAGCTATCGTCTTATCCGAAAAGCCCATTTTTTTTGCGTGGAGGAGTTGCTCACTACTTAATGGTTCGGATTTTATCATGCGTTCGGTCTGTAAAATATCATTGATATG
>CAZCYG010000117.1:0-2813 GCA_964502795.1 uncultured Candidatus Saccharibacteria bacterium
ACATTACTTTACCAAGGACGTTATCGCGAGTTGTGCCTGCTTCGCGGGCTACAATAGCCTGCTGGGATCTGACCATACGGTTAAAAAGCGAGCTTTTGCCGACGTTCGCTTGTCCGATGATTGCAACTGTAGGAAGTTGGGAGCTCATAGTGGTTTGCTTATTATAACAGAGGTAGTCATAGTTTGCGAGCATAAGCACTATTGTTTTTGTTATTAATTTATGATATAATAAACATATGACCAAACGTCGTCGACCAGAAACGGGTCCGCACATACCAATGATTGATGATTGGTATGCGTATCCTGAAGTGAGCGATACGGCGAGAGAAACAAAAATAAGCGATGCTGAGTATCTGTTAGGTAAACGTCTGCTTCTGCGGGCAGCCGTGCAAAATTGTGGTAGGTATGGAATGTATATTGCTGAAGAAGCACGCAAGCTTGCCGAACAAACGGATCGTGACCTGGCTGATCAGACAAAACCAAGTGACGTAGAGACATGGGCTGATTTTCATCGTGACTTTGAGCAATCGGTCCACCGCTATCTCAACCGTTTCCCTGCGGACTCAGACCTTGACGGGCGTAAACGATCCGCTGGCTAGTCCATGAAGGGCAAAATTGCCAAAATGCGTGCGGTGGAGCGCGGTAACGGTGTACCCAAGCGCGGCAAAGGTCCGGCGGATTTGCCGGTTGCGGCCTTCGTGCATAGTGATTTGCCAGTTTTTGCGGTCGTCGGATTGTTTTTCCAGGAGTAATTGACTTTTGCCGTCGTCCAGGTCCACGCCAAAATCGCTAATCATCTGTTGGTGGAGCGGTTCGAGTGGCTGGTCTAGTGTTACGTCGTATTGTTTGATTTTGCGGTAGCTGGGGTGTGTCATACGTAGCGCAAAGTCACCATCGTTGGTCAAGAGGATCAGACCGCTGCTGTTGCGATCTAAACGGCCGACAGGTTTGAGTGAATGATACTGCGAGGGCAATAATTCGTAGATAGTTGGACTGTTGCCCTGTCGCTTGCGTGAACAGACGTATCCGACGGGTTTGTGAAGCGCAATATATACCAAATCGGTGTCAGATGATAACAGGTGTCCATCGACATGGATTTGGTCGTCCTCGTTAACGCGTGCACCGATGACTGCAGGAACGCCGTTGATCATTACCTTGCCCAGCGTAATGAGCTCGTCCGCCTGACGACGTGACGTGCCGGTATGTAATGCTAAATATTTGTTCAATCGAACAGGAAACAGATTGCTCATCATCAGCTATGATAGCACGATATTACTCTATGAGACTTGACCACTGACACCGTTAATTGTCGGCTTTTCGTCAACAGATGGACTGACCGGTTCAACGGATGTCGGAGCGATAGTGTCTACTGCCGATTCTGCTGCAACGGGCGTTATCGAGTCGGCAATGGTGTCTGCAATCGTCTCGGTATTTGCCGGTTCAACGTCAATGTCGCTGATTGCTTCGTCGACCTGGGTGTTTGCGACTGGCTCTGCCGATGCTTGTAACTCCTTTGATATCTGGTCGCTCATTTCAGGTGTCAGAGACATGTCAGCCGTATCTTCGAGCGGCTGAATAACCCGTTCGCCCAAGTTCGCTGGACGTGGTGAAGAAAACGGAGCGGTTGGTTGTGGAAGTGATGTCTCGGTTGGTTGTGGCGGCAGTGGACCTGCTGCGTCGTTGCCAGGGCTGGCAGGAGTGGCTGTATTATCGGTAGGGGTTGATGATACAGGTGTCACGGCTGGCGCTGGTGAGTCAGCTGCCGGGATAGCAGTATCTGCCGTTGGAGTTGGATCGGCTACTGCAGCAACAGGAGGTGTCTGAGGTGTCACTGCGGGCACCGCTCCAGCTGCTGCACCTGGTACGTCAGCAAGCACTTCGTGGACAGTGCGAACGACATCTTCGATACCTACCTGAGATTTGACCAAATAGCGGTCGGCACCAAGTTGTTCGCCGCGAGAGCGTTGATCATCGCTGCTGAGCGCGGTCATCATGATAACCTTGATGTCGCGGGTTTCGGTGGTGCTACGCAGGATATCAAGCATATCAAAACCGCTGATTTTTGGCATCATCACGTCGCTAATGATCAGAGTTGGTTTTTCCTTAATTGCCATTGCCAGGGCTTCTTCCCCGTCACCTGCCGACACGATGTCATAGCCCTCTGCCAGCAGACGCACTCCATAGATTTCTCGTAAACTTTTGTCGTCTTCTACTAATAATATCTTTGTCATATTACCCCCATTCTACTAAAGCGTTCTGAAAATTACTATACCTCTTATGTTTTTTATTTATCTGGTATGGCGAGCGGTTGCCCAGTCTTGGCTGTAATGACAGTGGGTTGTATTGGTGCGGTTGGTTGAGCTTGAGCAGGTGTCACTGCGGGCACCGGTGTAGCTGGGATTTGAACTGCTTGTTGTGTTGCGGGTAGGGGCTGGGGTTGCGCCACCGGTGTCTGGACTACTTGTACAGATGGTGCTGGTGTCATAGCCACTGGCGCAGTCTGTACTTTGGCTTCGATCGGTTTGATAGCGGGCTTTTGCGGAACAGGTTGTTCAACGGTCGTGGCAGTGTTCATAAGCAAAGGATCAACGTTTTGCGTCGTATTTCGCGGATCAATCGGCTCCTCAGTTGATTCAACTCGTGACAGGTTGTTGAATGTGATGGGTGTTGAAATAGCCTGTGCACGCTCGATCGCGGTTGGTCCTTCAGGATCGTTGTTCAAGTACGTTTGTGTCCCACTTGTAGAGATATTTTCGCTGCCAGATGCTTCGATCAGACGCTGCGCTTCTTCGTATGAAATCCTCGGTAGTTCC
>CAZCYG010000118.1:0-2795 GCA_964502795.1 uncultured Candidatus Saccharibacteria bacterium
GTAATTGTCTTGCCGTCATGCTCAATTGTCAACGCGTCGTAAATTGCAGGCAACTTGACACTATCGCCAAACTCAACATCCACAACGACGCCAACAATCTGAATGATCTTGCCGTCTTTTAGATTTGTCTTTTCCGCTGTCGTTGTCATCGTTGTTCTCCTCTTTTTCTCAGTATAATGGCTGCTATCTCTTTTCTTCGTTCAGTACTTATAGTCTTGGGACTGCCGTCGCTTCTTGTAAAAACCCTTGGTGGTGGATCTCTTTCAATAAAATCCGGATCGTGCCACCTTGCCGCAACACCAGTGTCAACAACTGGCTTTGTGATCATATCTCTGGCAAGTCCACGCATATTCGCAAGATCGGCATCGTTCAGATTGACACCGCACCGATGCTGAACCATGCGCACCAAACCTACCTCGCTCATTGAGTGTCTCTGATTATTCAGTCCTTCAAACCATTCAGACCACAGCTCCATAAACACAACAAAAGGGTTGCGCTCATCAATATAGTATTCGTTATACTCGGGTAGGACTACCCTCAATTCCTCAAGATTCACGTCCGGATATTGTGGTTCGACAAAAAAATCCTTCGGTAGTGGCTGTGGTTCACGCAATCGCGTCGATGCATGACCAACATGCATTTGTTCAATCGTCTTATCCGGATAGACAAGAGTTTCTATGCTCATTTCATCGCCTCCACACCACCGCTAATCTCGGCAAGTTCCTGCGTGATCGCACTCTGACGGGCTTTGTTCATGGCGAGTGTCAGGTCATCTATAAGGTCGCTGGCATTGTCGGTCGCGTTTTTCATCGCTAGCATTCGCATGATGTATTCACTGGCGCGTGCGGTTAGCAGCGCATGATAAACTTGCGCTTCAACCAGGCGATAAGTGACAGCTTCCAGCACCTCTTCGGCGCTTGGTTCAAACTCTGCTTCACAGATAGTATCACTGACTTCAACTTTTTCGTATCCGGCAGGCAGAATTCGTTGAATTGTCGCCTGTTGATTAACACTGCTGATGAATTCCGTGTACACAATATCCACTGCGTCCACGTTGCCAGCTTTGAACGCGTCCATCGCAGCGTCAACGATAGCCCGCAACTGAGCGCCAGCCGGGTCATCAGGCAAATCCTGATATGCAGCTATTGTTGTAACATCTTTGACTTTGGCCACAAATCTGCTGGCACGGCGACCAACGGTAACAGTACTATTTTTGACACCTGCCGCGTCGTCGTCTAACAATTGGCGAGCGTATAGTTTCAACACATTTGCATCGTAGGCACCTGCCAATCCTTTGTCGGTCGCAATGACAATCAGTAGACGTGATGTTACTTTGTCCTTTGTCATGAATAACGGGTGGCGATCTGTCTCACCCTGGCTGGCAAGATGTGTCAATATTTCGCTTGCCATACGCGTATAGGGTGCCGATGCTTTTTCGGCATCCTGCGCCCGGCGCATCTTACTAGCCGCGACCAATTGCATGGCCTTGGTAATCTGCTTGGTCGATTTGACCGAGCGGATACGGGTTTTGAGGGCACGAGTCGACGACATCAGACATAGTCTCCCGTCATATCTGCCTGGCGAACTGTTTTCATCGTACCATCGACACCAACAGCGTGATCATTGGGATCATAGTTTTGCACTGAAGTCACAGGCCTATCGGTGACAGTATCAACATCATGTCCCAGTGCGGAGAAGTCAGGTTCTCCTGTCTCCGGAAAAAGAGCTGAACCGTCGTATAATCTATCAATTTCCTTCCTTAACGCCGCCAGATCAATAGGCTGCGTATCTTCTGGATTCCACAAATTACTAGCTTGCTCGTCAGAAAGCGAACGCGCAACAAACAAATCTGCATGCTTCAGTCGCTGATCGGATGGATGAATATCATCAAGTTCTAGCCGTGAGAAACCAACTGCAAGGAGCGTACGCTGATCATACCCAGTGTCCACTGCTTGGCGCGCCAACGCCAAATCGTCAACAGAACCACCCTCCGGAAACACCGGTCGCATATGTGGTCCAATTTCACCAGCCATTTTTTACTCCTCAAATCCTTTCGCGACAGATTTTGCGGTTTTTTCAATCAGTTTTGCAACCTTTTCATCAGGAGTAATCTTGACATCACCCATATTCAGGTCCTGTATGTCCTTTTTGTGGTCAGTCCACAGACGAGTCAACAGGGCTGTTTTGGCATCCTGAATCTTGGCGACGGGTACTTTGTCGAAAGATCCAGTATTGACCGCCCAGATAGCAGCAACTTGTTCCCATATACCCATTGGCGTGTACTGGTGCTGCTTCAGCAGTTCAGTCAGGCGCTGACCGCGTTCAATCTGGTGCTTGGTTGCTTCGTCCAGATCACTACCAAACTGTGCAAACGACGCGAGTTCACGGAACTGTGACAGGCCAAGTTTCAGGCCACCGCCGACAGATTTAACCGCTTTTGTCTGCGCATCACCACCGACACGGCTGACCGACAGACCAGCACTGATCGCTGGGCGAATACCTTGGTTAAACAGGTCCGTTTCCATAAAGATCTGACCGTCGGTAATCGAAATAACATTGGTCGGGATATAGGCAGAAATGTCACCGGCCTGCGTTTCAATGATCGGCAGAGCGGTCAGCGAGCCAGCACCGAGTTTGTCGGACAGTTTTGCGCTGCGCTCTAGCAGGCGAGAGTGGAGATAGAATACATCACCAGGGAATGCTTCACGGCCTGGTGGGCGGCGGAGCAGCAATGACATCTGTCGGTATGCAACAGCATGTTTAGTTAAATCATCGTAAATGATCAGCGCGTGCTG
>CAZCYG010000119.1:0-2793 GCA_964502795.1 uncultured Candidatus Saccharibacteria bacterium
GGCATTGGTCAGAGTACTTGTTCCGCTGAAGTTGAAGCAGTACAGGGTACCGACAACCATATCTCCGCTTGGAAACGTCACATCCTGCCCAGTGGCAGCCGTCGCGGTACCAATACCAATCCACGCTGTGGCCCCCGATGGTAGGTTGGTGGTTGTGACAGTCCAGTTGGCAGGTGTATCCACCGTTGCAAAACCGGTCGGAAACGTTACTTTAACCATCGTCTCCACAGCGACCGTGGCCGACTTAGCGCAGACCATACCGCCAGTGGTCGCTCCATCTGCCAATCGGTCAAGTCGTACATAGGCCTGAGTCAGCCCAGCCGCTTCGGCGGGCAAGACTGATAGAAGAATCTGAACAACACTCACTGCCACAATGGCAATGAGATTCAGAATGCTGATTGGTCGAATTACTTGAGCAGACATGTTTTTATTTTATCTATCCGTAAAAAGAAAACGGGTGCCATGAAGGTCCACCCGCTTTCATATCGATACACCAAGTATACACGAAATGAAGGGGTGTGTCAATAGAATTTCCAAGGTTGAGCCTCTACTATTATACATCACTTCATCATTAGGGCTACTACTCTAAAAACTTGCCGCTGCGAGAACTGTCAGAGTTTCTGTATAGTCCGAAGAAGCAGGGGTGACAGCCGATGATTTCGCCTTCAACAGAAAAGATCCGCGCGCGTTCGATACCGGAGCGGACGTATTAAAAATCTCCCGGATTGTCGTATCGGTGATAGCAACATTGTTCGAAGCGAGATTATATGCAGTTGCAATCGCAAAAGGACCACCGGATGACTGGGTAGCCGTCGATCCCTGCGCCCCAAATCCCTCAGAAAGACTCGTGAGGTTCCCTGTGACTGCAGAAATCGTATATCCCGCCTGACTACTCTGGAGACCAGCATTGTTCGCAACGACATAGACCCGGCCACCGCTCTCGGCGTTCGTATCAAAATCGACCCAAATCTTCTCAGGACTATCGGTCACTGCTCCAGCGACAAGGTCGCCGATATTTGTTACATACGGAGGACCGGTCTCGGTATTCGAGGCCGAGACATCAATATCAAACGTGAGCTGGGAACCAACCGTCGCAGCCGAAGCCTCGGGACCGTAGCCCGTCTCGGTGAATTTCCCCTGCCACGCCTTCACTTTGACTTTGTAGGTAGTGCTCGCCGCGAGGCCGATGATCGTAAACCCGCTCCCCCCGCCCCAGGCACTGTAGGTCTGATAGTCCTCGAGACCGAGTGTCGCGCCGATGGTATTGTCGCTCTGAACATAATTCGTCGTGACAAAATTGTCTGTGCTGATCGCGATCGCAAAGAGCGTGTCGGTCGGATTGCCGCCCGTCGTGAGTGTTAACGCGAGCTTGTTGTAGTAGCTGGATGGATTAGTGAATGTCGGGGCTGGAGGAACATTCGCCTGATTGGTGAATTGGAGTCCGGGCCCCAAATCATACGTAGCGCCATCAAGACGAGTCGCGTTCTGCTCACCGGCAATACCCTCGAGCGCATAGTTCGATGATGCGCCGTTAGCCACTCCGCCGCCGCCATACCCAAAGTCTTTCAGTTGATAGTTCGTGCTCGCTGGCATCGCAAAGAGAAGCGAGGCTCCAATGGGCAATACCAGGACGCGATGGAACAGCGCTTTCAGACGACCGATGACACTCATAGTGCGGAAAAAACGAACACGTTTCAAGATTATCGACCCAGGATGAGCACATAGGTCGCGGCTGTCGCATCCTTATCTCCAGCCGGAGCTTCTTTCACCGTCAGTGATGGATATGCCTTCACTACTTCCGCTTTGATCACATCCGCGCCAGCTGACTTTCCCTTTGCGTAGTACAACGTCTGGCCTGTATAGTCCCCGATGCTGTTTCCTATGGTCATCTGAGTAAACCCAGCTGCTTTCAGTTTTTCCCCATAGGTTCCCGCGACCCCTTTAGCCGCGCCGCCGTTCAGTACTTTCACAACCAGCGTCTTCTTCTCAATAACGACCGGCTCGGCTGATGCCTCGGGTTTGGCTTCGGTATTTTCGGCCATCGCCGGAGCCGTTTCTGGCACGACCTCAGCCACTTCGGTCTTCGGCAAGGCATCGATCGATGGAATCGCTTTCTCGGCCTGGACCTGCTTGAAATACCGGTAGCCGGCGAAGCCGAAATAGCTTGCTGCTGAGAGGAGAGAAAGCGCGAGGCAAAAGAGAAGCAGGCTGCCGAAAAAAGCCTCGTTCGGCTCAGACCGGCCTTTTTCGGCATGAACCTCTTCGGTCTGAACTGGATTATCTTCTGTCGTTGAAACAGCCTCTTCCGTGTTGGATGTTACTTTTTCTATTATTGGATCTTCCATAGGATAAGATTCATTGTCGCTGCCAACGACGAAACAAAAAACATGTTAACTCCTTTAGTAGTATATCACCGGAAATCATTCTGAATAATCACACGCGATGACCAAAAAACCGCCGCCCCGCTCGGTACGGACGGCATAGTGAGTATGAGCTACGGATCCTGAGGCAGGATCAGCTGGGATATCTTCGAGATAGGGTTCGAGCGAAGCGCCAAGATCGATGCAGCCTGTGCTTTGAGCGATAGAACATTGGGCCGTATCAAGCTCGCATCCGGATTGCGCCGTACCGATCTGACGCACGCGAGTATCAAGATCGGCCGGCAAACTTCCCCCGTGTTCGACGGCGTACGCATGCAGCGCAGTGGTAATCACCTGAACGTCTTTTAGCCGAACACTGTTTCGTCGAGAATCAATTCCTACAAGGTAGAGAACAAGAAATCCAAACGCTACA
>CAZCYG010000120.1:0-2771 GCA_964502795.1 uncultured Candidatus Saccharibacteria bacterium
ATAATTACGTGCGCCAGACGAATTTCAAACCGGAATAAATAGTTGATATGGCGCAAACTTTTGTATCAACGAGTCCAATTGGTAACAGCGCATCACGCAAGTCCTGTTCGGTGACATTAGTTTTGATACCGGATGATTTCTTGGGCCAGGCAATCCATAGTAGTTGACTGGGTGCTTTGAGATGTTGGTGTTTTTCGGCGATTTGTTGCAGCTGCGCTTTAGTGGTGACGACGTAGAGAAAAAAGTTCGCTAGTTCTGCGTCTTTGACTACGCTGGTAACTTCTTCAAGATCGTCCATATTTGCTAGCACGTCTGACGGTACATTGTGTAGATATAATCTCATGCCAGGTTTGATGCCTAATTTGTCGCGGAGTGATCGATGGGAATAGCCAGTCATATGTATCTATTATACCGCTTGTGGCCATAATTCCAGTATACTAAAAAGAGTGAAAAGAAAAGCCAAAAAAACGTTTATCGCGATTATCGGTGGTATCGTGCTGATAGTCGGTATCGTCGCGATACCGTACCCGGGACCGGGCTGGTTGATTGTATTTGCGGGGCTCGGTATTCTGGCAACTGAATTTGCATGGGCGCAACAAATACTCCAGTTTGCTCGCGGTAAATACGATAGGTGGCAGGAGTGGCTGGGGAGACAGGATGTCGCTATCAAGGCACTGTTTTGGCTGTTGACGGCAATTATTGTGGTGACGACAATCTGGTTGTTAAATGGCTACGGATTGCTCAATAGCTGGCTACATTTAGGACAGAACTGGGTAGAATCACCGCTCTTTCGCTAGCCATACGCCGAGGACGGACGTACAATAGAACGGATGCCAAGAAAAAAGAAATCAACGACTAATACCAAACTATCGAAGAAACAATACGTAAGTGCCATTGCAAATGTCGCAGCGATTACATTCAAAGCGTCGCCGTTTGCGGTCATATTGCAGCTAATCGGTGCGATCATCAATGCTGTGCTACCCATCGTCACAACGTATTTTGCGGCTCTGACAACCACGGCACTGGCAGAAGCATACGCTGGCGATCCAACGGCGGGTGATAGGGCGATGGAATTTGTAATCATCACAGCACTCCTGGGATTGATCGCCACGGCATGGGACAGTCTTGCGTCGTATGTCACACAGCTGATGCGCTATAAGGTTGAAGCGGCGATGACTGATAGGATGTACAGTCACTTTTTACAGTTGGATTTTTGGCGTTACGATGACAAAGATACGGCGGATATGTATGACAAAGCAACGCAGTTTGCGAACTTCTTTCCGTATGTGTTTGACCGCTTGACCGGCCTACTGACGGCGTTTATATCGATGGTCGCGGGACTGGTAGCGCTGGTGCTTGTGAGCTGGTGGTTGGGATTGATATTGATCGCGGCTGTCATACCGGGACTATTTATTCAATTCCAGTTGTCTCGGGCACAGACGAGACACTGGAATGACAATGTCGAAACGCGTCGGGCAAAGAACATGATTGAGTGGAGTTTATTGAATCGGCCGGATTTTATCGCGGAGTTGCGTATTTATGGCATTGTGCGATTCTTGCTAGACATCAGACAGCGCCTGCGCGACAAGGACGAAAAGCAGCAAATTGAATTTGAACGCAAATATATTTTGAAAAGGCTGGGCGCCAATTCACTTGAAGCGGCAGCAGAAATTGCGGCTTTGATATTTACTGCTATGCAAATTATCCATCGCCAGCAACCAATCGGACAATTTTTGTATGTGCAACAGATCGTGTCGCGCGCACTAAATGGTGCCAGTAGTTTCGTTGGTCAGGTTAGCAGCATGGATCAAGACCTTGCAAATCTGTTTGATTATCAGCGGTTTATGGCGCTACCAGAACGAACAGGTGGTAATAAACGTGTGGCAGCGACTCCTCAGACGATCGAGTTCAAAGCTATTCGTTTTCGCTATCCATCCGCGACGCGAGATGCCTTGCGAGACGTATCACTGACTGTTGCACGTGGGCAACACGTCGCAATTGTTGGCGAAAATGGCGCGGGCAAATCGTCATTGATCAAAATACTGCTGGGGCTATACGATCCAACTGATGGCCAAGTATTGATCGACGGTACTGATCTGCGTGATATATCAATTACCAATTGGCATAGCAAATTAGGTGTCCTACAACAAGATTATTTGGCGTACAAATTCGCTACAGCAAAAGAAAATATTTATTACGGCGATGTGAACCACCCATTTGATCAGGAACGGTATAGCAAGGCAATTGATATGGCCGAAGCCCGTACATTTTTGGGCAAATTACCCAAACGAGAGGATAGTTATATTAGTACATGGATGGAGGACGATGATGGTAATAACGGTGTCGATCTGTCTGGTGGACAGTGGCAACGATTGGCACTGGCGCGTAATTTTTATCGCAACAGTCCGATCATTATTTTAGATGAACCAACGAGTGCTATTGACGCCTTGGCGGAATCACGGATTTTTAAACACTTGTTTGCCGACAAACAGCGAACCGTGATAACGATTAGCCACAGACTAACAACTGTCGAGAAAGCCGATGCTATTTATATGTTGCAAGATGGCACGATTGTAGAACAAGGTACGCATGATGAGTTGGTAGCAAAAAAAGTTGCGTACTATAGGATGTTTGAATCACAGTTGCGGTAAAATGACAATCAAATAGCTCCCAATTGATCGGGAGCTATTTTGTTTTGGTAGCTAATTACCAGCTACGTTGACGGAACGAATCACCGCCACGGTTGTCGCGCTGAGGACGATCCTCTTTGG
>CAZCYG010000121.1:0-2769 GCA_964502795.1 uncultured Candidatus Saccharibacteria bacterium
CCCAGACGTGGCATGTACTGAGGTGTCGACACTAGGATGTCAAAATTCAATTCCTCTTTGTCCAGCTGTTTCAAGAACTCTTCGTCACCGACGATATCAGCACCTGCTTTGGTAGCTGCTGCGTGGTCGCTCTCCGGAGCGAATACCGCAACCCGTACCGTCTTGCCACTACCATTTGGCAGGCCAACTGTCGCACGAATGTTTTGATCAGCTTGACGAGGATCAACGCCCAAGCGAACGTGGATTTCAACGCTGGCGTCAAATTTCGTTGGGTTGGTCTTGGTTGCCAGCTCGAGCGCTTCAGCTAGGCTGTATACTTTGCCCTTTTCTACCAGCTCAGCGGCTTTTTTGTAGTTTTTGCCCCGGCGTTCGCTACGAGGGCGGACGACAGGCGCTTTGCCCTTTTTGACGTGCGCTTCGGCTTCATCCGATTGCGGTGCAGTGTCGCCTGCTTCCTTGCGGGCTTCTTTTTCTGCTTTCTCTTCAGCTTCACGGAGTGACTTTTCACTACGTTTGCCAGCTTTTGCAGCGGCCTTCTCTTCTTTAGGAGTTTCAACAGCTTCAGCGGTTGTCTCCTCTGCTCCATTTATTGCAGCTTCGATTTCTGCAATAGTGTTCTTTTCGGTCACTTCCAGACCAAGTTTTTTTGCTTCTGCCAGCAAATCTGCTTTTTTAGCCATGATGTAGACTAATCCTTTCTGTGGTGCAAACGATAGTGTTGCTATCTCCCAACATTGATTTTATAGTCTTATTTTACCAAAACAGAGGTCGCATGTCTAGTGGTTGTTGCTTATTTATATAAATTATGGTATAATGATAAGAATTGCCCTATTTTGGGTGACAAAGTGGAAGTACCGTATCTATCAAAGGAGGTGGGAAATGGGTAACCCCATTCCCGTCAATAAGCACGACGTTGCATTCGCGGTCGATGCGCTGATGAGGTGCAAGGATGGCGAGTTGATCGTCTGGACGTTGGTGAACGACCCGCGTCCCGAAGTGCTCGCCGAGTTCGTGCGGCGCATCGAGACGGAACGATCCGGCACGGTCGAGGAGACCGAGTCTGACTAGCCGAAGCATCGGGCGACCGAAGAGACCAACGTGCCGGGTCCGGACCTCAATGCGATCCGGGACGCGGTCAGGGAACTCGACGACGAGACCAACCCGGACCGATTCACGGTTTATCGAACTGAGACGTCCTTCATCGGTCTGACCGTCGAGGATGCTCTGAAACTCGGTCTCGCCGACTGACCCACGGCACTTCCGCTTGACAAGGTGGCGCGCATATAGCGGTGCGCCACCTCGTCAGAGAGCTTTTGATTTACTCACCGCCAGATGGCGGTTTTTATTTTCCTAAGTTCAGTCCTCGTCGAGTGCCTGTCGCACGGCCTGGCTGTCAGGTCTGAATGGCCCGAATTTCTCCTCAACACCAGGGCGACTTCTCCAATTTCTGTACGATATATCCTCGTCCCTGTCGGCTGTCACCCAAAAGAGTGCACGAAGCTTTTCCGTCAATACGAGAGATAGTTCTGGGGCCAATCCTTCTTCTTTCAAGTGGTTGCGTTTTTTGATACCGCGCAGGATTGAATCCGACGCAAGTGCTGTCATGATGTTTGCGGGCATAGGGTGTATAGTTGCAATCTCCAACCCTTTTTTGCCCAAGTATTGTGCAGTAGAGAGCGTGTTCAGCTCATGGTTTAGTTCGCTGATTGCGTGATATGATCGTGTTTGTCTATCAAATTTCTGCGTGTCGTGCGATGCCAACGCTATTACTATCTCGCTAAATTCATCTGTATAGACATCGTGGAACGTGGCTTGGATGACATGTCCAAGGATAGCCCTTTCGAGCTGTCGATCCTCGTTAGTCTTGCCGCGATCCGCTCCTATGTCTCCTATAGCCGATCCGTGATGTAGCTTGATGCCGGGGAATTCAGTCTCACCCACGTCATGCAATGCTGCTGTATGACGGATTGCCTGTATAAGGAACGGATCGGGGTCAATACTGTCAGACGCATCATCTAACATTAGTAATCTATCCAATTTCATCGCTACCTGTGCCATGTGTCCGATCGGATGGAAGTCGAAGCCGTTATGACCATAGCGATGATAGGTGTGGAGACCTGGCTGTTCTAAAGGATGAGCAATGATCTCAAGTATTTTGTGTTTCAGTAATGACAGCTCTTCTAGGTCGTTTATATCTAGAAGGTTTGGGTCGAGATCTGCATGAAGAACCGGGTATCGGGCAGTTTGCCCATCATGCCAAGTGCCTGCTGGGCTGTTTGCATATCGCATGAGTGCCTGGCGTGGCGAAATGGCTGATCCGTGATTACCCAGTTGGTCACGAAAACGATGATTACCTTTCTCGAAAAACTGTTCATCCATGCGCTCGAATTGTCTATGTCGTGCCACATCAAAATCGGTCGGATACCTGAATTCGTTCGCAGGAAATAGTACGCTTCTCTCGACACTGCTCATGGCTGATATTATATCATTTTTATTAAAATTATGTTATAATAGAGAGGTTACACCGTCGTAATCATCTCGGTTGCTGTACGGTGAACGTATGGCAAGTGAGACCGACCCGAAAGGGAGTTATGGGAATATTAGCTGAGATTCAGGCCAGTCGGGCAGTTGGCAACCTGAGCGACGCGCTCAGGAAATTCTGCCAGGAGGGAGAAGAGCTCTTGGCTCACGCAAACCAGGAGGATCTCCGGTTCGCCTTGGCCGAGTTGGGCAATGTCGCCGAGGTGGTGCAGGCCGCGCAATCTCTTC
>CAZCYG010000122.1:0-2766 GCA_964502795.1 uncultured Candidatus Saccharibacteria bacterium
CAAAAAATACCCCGCTACCGCTGTCAGCACGTTACCATAGAGCACTCCTGGTTTGGTTAGCTGGTAGTAAGCACGGACTCTACCCTTCACTAGAACGCCATCTCGTTTTTGCCCATCATATAGTCATCTTTCTGAGCAGGCGTCATGTGCATCATGTTATAGTTCATGTTCTTCATGATCCACAAACTACCGAATACAATGATCAAGACCGTCACACTCATCACCATGTACGATATAAGCTTTTGGCGCGGCTTGGCTTCTTCGCCAAGATGCAAAAAGTACACGAGCTGAACAATCATCTGAACAACTGCCAAAAGACTAATCCCAACAATCATCCAAAATCCACCGCCCACACCAACGGCTAAAACGTACACGATAAATGTTAGAAGGAGCGACAAAACAAATCCGATAGTGTAGCGCGTCACCGTCATACTAAAACTCCTGTCATATAAACAATGGTAAAAATAAATATCCAGACAAGATCAAGGAAATGCCAGAACATGCCAAACAGTGTTATCTGACGTGATAGCTTTGCTGTCATGCCGCGTTTTTTCAGAACTGCCAATATGACACCAAGCCACAATAACCCGACCAGAATATGCAGACCATGCGTACCAACAAGCGTAAAATAACCTGACAAGAATGCGCTTTGCCCTGGACCATGTCCTTCGGCAATCAATTTTACAAATTCACTAATCTCAATGGTCAAAAACGCTGCGCCGAGAACAAACGTGATCAAAAAGCCAGCTATCATCTGACGATGCTGTCGCGTACGCATGCCAACCAGCGCAATGCCACAACTAAAACTACTTGTCAGGAGAATAACTGTTTCGATCAACACAAGTGGCAGATCAAATATCTCTTTACCCGCCGGACCACCTGCGATTGCGGGGCGCAGTACGACATATGTTGCAAACAAACTTGCAAACACCATACAGTCGGTCATCAGATATCCCCAGAACCCAATGGTGGTTCGGTGCAGGCGTGCTTTTTCTTCAATAGCTAATTCACTCATACGCTTGCTCCTCTCAAACGCGTCTCGGTAGCGGCCACTTCTTCTGCCGAAATTGTTCGTTCCGTATGTTCACGAAGTGTCGAAGCGATGACGCACACGATAAGGGCAACGACACCCAGTACGACGAGCCACCATATATGCCATATAATGGCAAAGCTTACCACAAACGCACATGCTGCAATATAAACACCATATCCGGTATTTTTAGGTACCCGTATCGCTTCGTACACTTTTTTAGCGTGCGATGTATCGTGGGATCGTTTAATCTCCCAGTACGCGTCGCGATCATGTACTGGCTCAAGTGTTGCAAAGTTATATTCGGCAATTGGCGTTGACGTTGACCACTCGAGCGTACGGCCACCCCAAGGATCCGGCCCGACTGCCAGCTCTTTGCGCTTCCATATGCTATAGACGATCTGTAGTGCGATAAAGAGCGTACCGATAATGATAAGCATCACTCCAACCCCGGCAACAATAAATAGTCCTTGCCACCCAAGACTTGGATCATAACTATCCATTCGTCGTACGCCACCCATAAAGCCAAGGATATAAAGTGGTACGAATGCCAAGAAAAAGCCGAAGATCCAGCACCAAAAAGCAACTTTGCCTAGTCCTTCGTGCAGCCTAAAGCCAGTGAATTTTGGCCACCAATACGCGAATCCTGAAAATGCGCCGAACAATACGCCGCCGATGATGACATTATGAAAATGCGCTACCAGAAACAGGCTATTATGAACGACGAAGTCAACGCCAGGTACAGCCAGCATCACGCCAGTTGCGCCGCCCAGCGTAAAGGTCGCGACAAATCCCATAAACCACAACATCGGAGTATCGAATTTCACGCGACCACGAAACATCGTAAACAACCAGTTGAATATCTTGACGCCCGTTGGCACAGCAATAATCATCGTCATAATACCAAAGAATGCGTTGACGTTCGCTCCCGCACCCATGGTAAAGAAATGGTGAAGCCATACCGTAAATGATAGGAACATAATAACCACAAGCGCCCACACCATACTTGTATAACCAAATAGCTTTTTACGGCTAAATACCGGCACGACTTCCGAAAATATACCAAATGCAGGCAACACAAGAATATAGACTTCCGGATGTCCCCATGCCCATATGAGATTGACATACATCATAGGATTGCCACCAAAATCGCTCGTAAAGAAATGCATACCGAGCGTCCTATCGAGCGACAACATTGCAAGCGTTGCTGTCAGGATCGGGAATACGACAACCACAAGCATCATACTCACCACAACTGACCAAGTAAAGACTGGCATTCTCATAAGTGCCATGCCCTTCCGGCGCATCGTAAATATCGTCGTGAGGAAATTTACGCCAGACAGCAAACTACCAACACCGGCAATCTGCAAACTCCATATCCAGTAATCAATCCCGACCCCCGGACTATACTCAAGTTCGGACAGCGGCGGATATGCCAACCAACCAGCAGCCGAGAATTCACCAAGGAAAAGACTGACGTTCACCAGCGCCATACCGACAACAAACAACCAAAAACTTATCGAGTTTAGCAGAGGAAATGCAACATCACGAGAACCTATCTGTAACGGTACGATCAGGTTAATGACGCCAAATATCACACCCATTGCCACAAAAAAGATCATGATCGTTCCATGTGCCGAAAATACCTGCTGGAACATCTCAGGTGAAATGGGGCTGTCCGGATTACCGAGGAGCAGACCCTGCTGCGCGCGAATAATTGCCGCTTCAGCCAGACC
>CAZCYG010000123.1:0-2737 GCA_964502795.1 uncultured Candidatus Saccharibacteria bacterium
TGACACCACTGCCCGAACCAAAGATGATCGACGTTAAATCAAAGTCGAAAAAATAACATGTGACACCATTTTGCTGTGCGGCTTGTTGCAACAGTCTTTTTTGCATAATGATTAAACACCATTACTCATTGTTCCTAAGTTTCCACGCATCACAAAGCCCTGCTACACTATTTATATGGACATAGTCTACCTATCTATGACACTTGGTGTATCACTCGCGATCAACATCGCGCTGTTTCTTATTGCGTTTCGTTTGCAGTCCGATAAATTAACCGATATTTCCTACGCACTATCGTTTGCCGTTATTGCGCTGTGGGCTTTTATGCTCTCAGATCACAGCCTGTATCATACGATGCTATGCGCTTTAGTACTCATTTGGGCGGTACGGCTTGGCGGATTCCTGCTACAACGTATTATCAAAAACGGCAAAGACAAACGTTTCGACGACATGCGCGGCAGTTTTTTCAGGTTTGGAAAATTCTGGGTTGCACAAGCCATCACTGTATGGGTGATGATGCTCCCGAGTATATTCGCGTTTAGTAGCAGTGCAACGATCGGCGTCATTGGTTTTATTGGTATTAGTATTTGGGCTATTGGTCTCGTGTGCGAAACTATCGCCGACATGCAAAAGGCGAGGTTTAAGAACGACACCTCGAACAAAAACAAATGGATCGAGACGGGCATATGGCGCTACTCTCGTCACCCCAACTACTTTGGCGAAATAATGGTATGGATCGGTATTTACATCGTTGCAGCTACCAGCCTATCCGTCGTGCAGATGGTCATCGGTCTCATCAGTCCGCTCTTTATTGTTGTGCTACTCCTTTTTGTAAGCGGCATTCCCATCCTTGAGAAATCCGCCGACGAGCGTTGGGGTAAAGATCCGACGTACAAAAGATATAAGCAACAAACCAGCCTGCTTATACCACTCCCAAGACGATAGGCAGCGGCGACGGCTTGGTGGACCATGCCCAAAATGACGGTTGTATGCTATACTCATACGAGTTTTTAATGAGGATTCACATGGCAAAACATCGCAGTTGGCACAGTGCCGATATAAAACGTGCTCGCAAGAAAAAGCTCAAAGCAGCCAAGCGCAAGGCACAACGACCGTAACATAAAATAGCCCGCATGAAAGGGCTATTTTTGTTACTCGCACGGTCGCCAAAAGGGTTCAGGGAACGGTTCTTTGAACCGTACTATTTCGAGGTCCGTCCTTGTAACCTTGTACATATATTTAGGGTATCAGAGATCACAACACCTTGATATATTTGACAATATAAAATAATGGTGTATAATATACAATGTCCAACCCCTTGAGAGGAGTACTGATGGTCAGATTTGTATTAGTAATCTTCGTATTGCTGATACTGTGGGCGATCTTGGCAAAGGGAGCCGCGAACCTGCTTGCGGGCATTGTGTTCATCGGTCTCTGCGTCCTCGCCTACAAGGTTGTAACGGCAGGTGGTCGAAGATGACCTGACCGACACCGCCCCCACCGGAGCTGATGCCAGCAGAGCGTCCCCGTGATGGGGGCGCTTCTGCTTTTTGATATTATGAAATGTTTTTCATCATTTTGGGGTTTAACCCCGATACTCCCCGATACTCGGACTTTTGTCCTGGAAATTTTTATTTTACAAGTCTACAAAAAAATCAGATACGCTAACATCTAAACATTTTGCTAACTTATGCAGTGTGCTCAACCTCGGTGAACGCCGACCTTGTTCGATGTATCCAATAGCAACCCGATCCATGCTTGCCAAATCTGCTAGATATTCTTGGGAGTATCCTTTTTCATCCCGAAGCTCTTGGACCCGGCGACCAAGCTTTATCCTAAAGGCTTCAAATGACTTACTAGTATTTACCATTGCTCTTATCGTAAGAGTGAGTGAATTATATAACTACTAACAGAAAGTTAGCAAAAACAGTGATAATTTTGTATATTTGATAACAGATTGTTTGCTAACAAAATGTTAGCAATTTGAAAGATATGGCACAAAAGAACTTACACATAGCAAAACAACAAAAGAATGACGAGTTTTATACGCAACTTAGCGATATTGCTAATGAACTAAAACGCTACCGCGACCAACTGCACGGCAAAGTTATACTTTGTAATTGCGACGATCCTTTTGAAAGTAATTTCTTTCAATTTTTTGCCGCTAACTTTAACGCGCTTGGCTTAAAAAAACTCATCACTACCGGCTATACGAAAAGCCCCATAACCGGTAGACAGTTAGCACTGCTTGATATCGAGGGACTTAAGCCAGAAGGCAACGAGCCCTATGTTGCCGAAATTAATGAAGTGCCTGACTTAAACAATGACGGCGCAATCAGTCTAGATGATGTTGAAGCATTGCTTAAACACGATAAAAATGTCACCAGACCGCTTAAGGGTGATGGTGATTACCCTGCTGGTGATTTTCGCTCCAAGAAATGCATAGAGCTACTCAAGCAGGCCGATATCGTCATTACAAATCCACCATTTAGTTTGTTTCGTGAATTTATTGCTCAACTAGTCGAATACGACAAAAAGTTTCTGATCATAGGTAGTAAAAATGCCATCACGTACAAAGAAGTATTCAAGTTGATTAAAGAAAATAAATTATGGCTTGGCTATGGCTTTTCGGGTGGTAATGCATACTTTGCTATACCACCTGAAAAAGCACGAGAATTTGCATCTGGTGTCTACGATCCAAATACCGTCATAGTTAAATTCCGGAATGTTGTCAGGTTC
>CAZCYG010000124.1:0-2707 GCA_964502795.1 uncultured Candidatus Saccharibacteria bacterium
CTGAAACACCTGCCCTGCCAACAGTCCAAATGTCATATAGGGATCTTGACTGAGCTGCAGCGTACGTATCATGTCGCTGACCTTGCGTGCATCACCGCGCAGCGCTGCGTCGAGCAAATTGAACACATTTTCGGTCGGGTTGGCTTCGATGGTTTGTTCGATGATTTCCGATGTCACCACGTCCAGCACCGCCAGTTTTTCAATTGCATAAAATAATTGCCATTGATCCAACCCGACGCGCGCCACCAGTTGCTGCGCTACTTTTTTGTCCAGATTAAGCCCTTGGTGTTTTGCTTCGTCAATCACCCACTTTTCGGCTAGCATAGTATCGTGGTCGCTCCATGGTGTGAATTCGCGCACGTCGGCATATTTTTTCAGCTCCTTGAACGTCTTGGTTCGTTTATCAGGCTTTGGCTCGACCAGTACCACATGCACATCACTGTCTGTTTTTTCCAGCCAATCTGGCAGTATGTCCCATAGTTGTTTGTTCTCGGAAAGATTTTTGATAATAACCAACCGCTCAGTCGCAAACAACGTGCCGCCCAGCAGCAGGTCTGGTAGTTGCGCCAGTTCCAAATCACTACCCTCGAACTTTTCGGCCACACCAGCAAAATCAGCCACCAGCGCGTCAAGCGCCCGTGTGAGTTCAAACGAATTTTCTCCCGTTAGTACTGTGATCACTGGTATAAGTATACGCTAAACTCGTCGTCGATCGGCAAGATGCACTACTTCAGCGCCTACAGATTGGTATAATTGCCGCTCTGCTTTTTCTTTTTGCAAGATAGGTTCTATGGTTTTGAAATAATTGCTCACCATCTGGAGTTCATCGTCAGTTACACCAGTAAGATCGATGCGAGACTGCGTTCTATCCTGCAGTGACTCAAGCATTCTGCTATACATGCGACTCATCGTCGACGCTATTATCTGAGCATCCCGATGCCGCAATAGCTGATCAGATTCAAGATCATATGGGCGATACGCGATTAACATGTTCAAAACAGCTTGCTTTGACAGACCGGGAAGGTACTTTGCAAAACGCTCTTCACTTGATAGCACTTCAGGAGCTACTAAAGTTTCTGGCAATTCGGACATATATGGGTTCCTCGCCCCACCGCTTTAAATTTCACAATAATTGTACCACAACGAGGACAAGGTTGCCCCTCACGTCGGAACACACGAGCAAAATCGATATAACTACCTTTTTTGCCCTCGGCGTTCACGTAGTTGCGATCAGTACTGCCGCCTTTTTCGATGGATAGATTCATGACAGCACGCAATTCGTGATACAGCATATAAAAATCTTTGTCCGTGAGTGCGCCGACCTTCGTCAGCGGATGAATTTTAGCGCCCCACAATGATTCGTCAGCATAAATATTACCAACACCCGCGATGACCGTTTGGTCGAGTAGTGCCGCTTTGATGGGTGACTTTTTCTTGCGTGCAAACTGCTCGATAAATTGTTCTACGGTGAAGTCTGCTTCGAGTGGTTCGGGCCCAACCTTTTTCATAAAATCAATGTTTGGTACTTCGATAGTCGGCAGCAGCCGCACCCAACCAAACTTGCGCTGGTCGTTGAAATACAAATGCGAACCGTCGGCAAATGTGAACGTCACACGAGTCGAGCGATCAGGCAACTCGCCGATCAGCGAATCATTTGGATGTCCGGCACCAAACGCCACGTCAGCCGCGCGAAACACCAGTTGTCCCGTCATCTTGAGATGAATCACCAGCGTGTAGTCGGTCGATAGATCAATCAGCAATACTTTTGCCCTGCGACGCACATTGGTGATGGTCGCGCCAATCAAAAATGTTTCGACATCGGCCACTGCATTCGGAAATGATTTCGGCGTATCGTGAACAACTTTTTGTACCTCGCGACCGATAATCAACTCGTGCAGACCACGCCGGACAGTTTCGACTTCAGGCAGTTCAGGCATACAACAACTTCTTGATCTTGGCGATCGTGTCATAAGTATCAGTATGCAGGATCGCTCGCATACCTATGTCCTCTGCGGCAACACTATACCGTTCAATATCGTCGATAAACAAGCACTCGTCCGGCAGCACGCCTAATTTCGCCGCTATCAGTTCATACATCGCCGGTTCAGGTTTAATCATACCTACTTGATACGACAACACGACATCATCAAACAAAGCAACCTGCCATGGTGCAAACATCTCGTCCAGCCAATTGTCCGCTGCATTGCTCAGCATGCCGATCTTGTAATGTGGTTTCAATTCGTCGCGCATAAATCGAAACAACAACTCGTTTGGCGATCCACCATTCATACGACGCGACACTTCGTCCTTTGACAAGCCTGTCATTTTCACAATCTCGTTGATAAATTCATCGTATTCAATCAGACCGGCATTGACTGCCTTATCGATACTGGCGGGCCATTGCTGTTTCAGGTTGCCATCCGCAAAAAATTCCTCGCGTATCTGCTTCCAGCCATCATGCGTCAGCACGCCAAAACAATCAAAAATAACTGCTTGAATCATCCTTCTAGTATAGCGTACCTTCTTAGCCGTTAATTTTGCTAATCAGTTGAGAAAACCCTGGTATCTGTGCCCTGAACAAATTCGTTATTTGCGACAAGCTTGCCTTTAACGATCCTTGCGAACCTTCGCATGTAGACGTCCACAATTTTTGGATACTATTACTTCCCTGTAGTACCTCAAATTCATACAAACTACCTGTTGCGCA
>CAZCYG010000125.1:0-2685 GCA_964502795.1 uncultured Candidatus Saccharibacteria bacterium
TGTGCCTACATCTCCGCGAATCTTGCTCACCGTATCGTTCACCGACCATTTCTCGGTTGATAGATCGTTAACCGCGGCAATAATATCACCCGCCAACACACCTGCCTTTTGGGCTGGGGTATCCACAAGGACTCTAATCACTGTCGGCTTGCCGCTGCGACTACCTATTTCCGCACCAATGCCACCACCAATTTCGCCGTTCAGCTCATTGTTGAACGCTTCTGCTTCCTTGCGGTCCATAAATACCGTATACGGATCACCCGCAGCAGCCACCAGTCCCCTGCTAGCACCACTAATCAGCGCATCGGTATCCAGATTACCATCAAAATTCGCCTTTAACTGTCGATATGTTGTCTGGACGGATGACAGATCCAATGTACCCGTCTCTACCTTGAATCCAAGCGCAGGCCCGACAACACCGACAATTTGATCATTGCGTGTCCCCGCTCCATAGCCAATCACGACAGCAAGCGCCAGTATCAGTACAAGTGTACCAGGCGCAAAACTCCACTTTTTTTCTGTTTCTTGTGTCGTTTGTTTACTCACTTCCACCCATTATACGTCATAAGCTGACAAATCGCTTACGACAATAAAATTCGACAACAAAACGCCCCCAGCAGAGGGGTTTTCTCGGTGGATGCAGTGCAAGGCAGGAGCGAGGAGCGAACGAACCGTATAAACATACGGCGAGTGAGCACCACAGTTTCTAACGACGCAATGCGCCGCCGTGAAATCCCGACCTATACGATACTTATTTATCTAGAAGTAAATATATGTATCGTAAGTAGCAGCAGAAACGCGCATCTTGCTGTAATTGCCCCAGCCCAATCCACCGGCGTTGTAGTAGTTATACTGACTAACATCAACCGTACCATCATCATTGACCGCTTCTACCCATACCACATGGCCGTAGGCACCGGCACTGATAACACCAACTGAGTTTTTGCGTGGCGTACTGCCCGTACTATACCCTGCAGCGCGTGCACTGCCTGGCCATTGATTGGCGTTACCCCAGTAGCGGGGATAATTGCCAGTGTAGGCACCTACCCTGTACGCGGCATAGCTGACACATTGACGGCAGCCATAGCCCAGTGGATCACCACCGTTACCGTCAGCGCCACCATGTGACCACGCATTGGCGTCAACCCAACAGTCAGCTTCCCATGGATAGCCGCCTTTGTTGGGGTCGCCAGGTAAAATATTGATTGTACCACCAGCACGGCGCGCTGCTGCTTCGATCGCTGCTTGCTGCTGTTTTTGCAGTTCCAGTTTTTGGCCCTCACGCTGGCTAACCAGCTGACCATAGGCTGCCTCCTGACCACGAGTCTGCGCGATCAGCTGCGCTTGCTGCGATTCTTTGGCAGCCAGCTCGTCACGAGCAAATTTTTGTTCGGCGAGAACACGCTCGACATCCTTTCTCTGTGACTCAAGCTGGCGTTTGATCTTTTTGATACTGGCAATCGTCTGTGTCAAACTGTCGCGAACACTATTGCGATATGACTCTTTGTCAACATAATCACCGATATTTTTGCTACTGGCCAACATTTCAAGGGGCGATACATCGCTTGCAACATACAGATCAGCAATTGTCGCACCCAATGCATCTTGATCCTCTTGGATCTTCTTTTCGTTGGCCGCAATATCAGCAACAAGTTTATCGTATTCCGCTTGTTTCAGATTAATCTGACCTTGAATGATGTTCTTTTGGGCGGTCAAACCATCGAGTTCTTTTTGCAATGAGTTTGCCTGGCTATTCAGCTTACTTGCTTGCGCCTGATACTGGTCGATTTGCGCCTGAATCTGGGCGATCTTTTGATCATAGTCATCCGCCCGTGCGTTATTTGTAATCTGCAAGGCCGACGTCAGTACAAGTAAAGTAGCGACCGTGATAAGTGTTATTTTTTTCGCGGTCTTTTTTGTGTTTACAACTGAGGTGGTGGACAGTCGTTTCATTTATAGATTCACTATAGCATAAGTGGAATGATTTGTCCAGTGGTTGTGTGTTTTTGTTAAGGTAAACGCACCGTATCTACTAGTACTTTTTGCGAAGTACCAAACGCTTTCTTTTTTGCATCACCAAAAAAGAAACAAAAAACCTCGTGACGGCTTCGGCCCACCGGGCAATCTTGCAGTGATTGAACGGTCGCTCGAGAACTCCCGTTGGTCGGTCAAAATCATATCGATTTTATGTGATTTTGACAGGCTCTCACGAATGATTCCGTTCAATCACTTCTCGCTTGCTCGGGTGCCTGCAGATGTCACAGAAATGGTGATTATTACGCAGTAGAACTGCGGATGTTATCTTTCTAACCCCAACTCTACACTATATGAACTGCTTGATTGCTGATATGTATTTCATATCAGAAACATCATGACCAACATCACGAATAATAGTAAGGGTGGCATCAGGCAGGAACTTAGGAGCTTCGTTTGTCCGGTAATTCATGGTCGGCCATTTGTTCATCTCTATATCACCAGCAAACAATAAAACTTTACAGTTAATAGTAGGAGCTATTTCTCTGTAGATTAATTTATCGAATGCCGCAACACGACGGTGTCCTAGGTTATGTAACCAGCTTTTGCGCATGTGCTTGCTTTTTATATCTTCGTGAAAATATCCTGACAGAGAAAACAGCCAGAGCTGAGACGGTGTCCTTTTTGCTGCGGCAACAACTGCTGTCATTG
>CAZCYG010000126.1:0-2681 GCA_964502795.1 uncultured Candidatus Saccharibacteria bacterium
AAGCAGCTGACCATGTCATGATATTCAGTGGAGATTTGGGTAAATATGGCGGGACTGCCAGCATGATGCAACTCGAAAAGATCCGATTGATCAAAAACATCAATGCGGCGGTAGAGATTGGCTGGGATGGTGGTATCACGGTCGAAAATGCGTTTAGTTTGGTGCAAGGTGGCGTTGAGGTGTTTAACGTTGGCGGTGCAATCCAAAAGGCTGCCGATCCGCAAGTGGCATACAGCAATCTGGTCAAAGAAGTAAACAAAACGGGGGCGGTGTAATGACGACGCAACTAACGATCAAGCAACTGGAGCATAAAGCATATACGCTGCGCGAAGACATCATAAAAATGCTTGAGCATGCAGGTAGCGGTCATAGTGCTGGTCCACTAGATCTCGCAGAGATATTTGCAGCGTTGTATTTCAGTGTCATGCGGTATGATCCGAAAAACCCCGACTGGGCCGATAGAGACCTCTTTTTCCTGAGTAGCGGTCACTGTGCGCCCGTGCAATATGCAGCGATGGCCGAAGCAGGGTTTTTTGATAAAGCAGAATTGATGACACTGCGCAAATTCGGTAGCAGATTACAAGGACATCCGGAACGAACCAAATTACCCGGGCTGGAAAACACGAGTGGACCACTAGGTAGTGGTCTCAGCCAGGCGGCTGGTGTTGCTCATGTGCTACAAAATATAGACAAACAACCACATCGGTTTGTCTATGTAGTTACAGGTGACGGGGAGCTGGACGAAGGCAATATCTGGGAAGCGGCAATGTTTGCAGGCAAATATAAATTGGGACAATTAATCGTATTTGTTGATCGCAATAATATCCAGATTGACGGTTCGACAGAGGATGTGATGCCACTCGAAAACATGAATGGCAAGTGGGAGTCATTTGGCTGGCACGTGCAAGAGATTGATGGTCACAATGTCGAAAGTATTGTTGACGCTGCCAGCATGGCGCGGGCGGTAACCAATAAACCAAGCGTGATTATCGCACATACGATTCCCGGCAAAGGTGTGGACTTTATGGAATATGATTACCACTGGCATGGCATGCCGCCAAATAGTCAGCAGGCAAAGGGTGCGCTGCATAAACTGCGCACGTTGGATGGCAAGATCAAAGGAGAGCATGAATGAGTCATTACACCCTGATTGATAATCTATTTGCAGATGATGTTGCCAAAGAGCCAATTCGTGCTGGGTTCGGACGAGGACTCAAAGCCGCGGGTGAAGCAAACGAAAATGTCGTGGCGTTATGTGCTGATTTGACAGAGAGTACGCAGATGCATCATTTTCGAGAAGCATTCCCGGAACGATTCGTCGAGATTGGTATTGCCGAGCAGAATTTGGTGACGGTTGCAAGTGGGATGGCGCGAGCGGGAAAGATACCATTTACAAGTAGCTATGCTGCATTTAGCCCCGGACGTAACTGGGAACAAATTCGTACGACGATCTGCCTAAACGATCAGCCGGTTGTGGTTGTGGGTAGTCATGCAGGTGTGAGTGTTGGACCGGACGGTGCGACACACCAGATGCTTGAAGATATCGCGCTAATGCGAGTGCTGCCAAATATGGTCGTGATTGCTCCTGGTGATAGTACTGAAGCCGAAAAAGCGACGCGACTGATTGCCGAAAGTGGTAAGCCAACCTATCTGCGCCTGGCACGAGAAAAAACGCCGATATTTAGCACAGCTGATTCTCCATTTACAATCGGCAAAGCCTATGTGCTACGCGAAGGCCACGATGTGACATTACTCGGCACGGGTACAATGACGTATCAATTGCTTGTGGCGGCGAATGAACTTGAAAAACACGGTATTGCTGCCGAAGTGGTGCATGCCCCAACAATCAAACCGTTGGACGAACATACGGTGCTTGCGAGTGTCAGAAAGACCGGTCGTGTCGTGACCGCCGAGGAAGCACAGATAAAGGGTGGCTTTGGGGGAGCGATTGCCGAGCTGCTAGCTGAGCAACTACCGACACCTTTGACGCGAATTGGCATGATGGATCGGTTTGGTGAATCGGGTGCGCCAGACGAGCTATTGGATCATTTTGGGCTGACGGGTGCTAAAATAGCAAAAAAGGTCAAGCAGTTTGTTGATAATACGCCGCAATATCATAGGGAGGGATAAATAATGAGTCTGACAATACCGCAAATTCGAGCAAACACAATGCGAGCACGCCACCTGTATCAACGAACACGCAGCCAGAATTTTGCTGTCGGTGCGTTTAATATCGATAATCAAGAAACATTGATTGCAATTGCGCGAGCAGCGCAAAAGTTGAATTCGCCAGTGCTGGTAGAGGTAAGTGACGGCGAAGTTAAGGCATTAGGACTGGATAATATCCGTGACATGGTTGATAACTACAAAGCTGAGTATGGCATTGAGATGTATATCAACCTAGATCATAGCCCGACTGTCGAGGATTGCAAGCGCGCAATTGATGCGGGGTATGAATTTATCCATATCGATATCAGCCAGGCAAATCATGATGCGACGACCGAAGAAATTATTGAAAAAACGAAAGAGGTGGTCGAGTACGCAAAATTCACCGGCGCGCTGGTAGAGAGCGAGCCGCATTATTTTGGTGGTTCGTCAAAGATCGGAAGAGCGTCGTGTAGGGTAAGAGTGTGGGGGGGGGGGGGGGGGGGGGGGGGGGGGGGGGGGGGGGGGGGGGGGGG
>CAZCYG010000127.1:0-2670 GCA_964502795.1 uncultured Candidatus Saccharibacteria bacterium
GAGTCGAGCAATATCAAAGCCGCCAAAGATACTATTTTATACGCCGTTGTCGGCCTGGTTGTAATCATTATGGCGGCCGCTATCACTGATTTTGTTATAAAAAACGTTGCGAAATGATGGAGAAACACGCATGAAACGAAAAATACAAACAATCTTTGTCAGTCTAGTCGCTGCTGTGGGCATTACCCTGTCGTTGCTTGCTCTACCTGCGGGTGCTGTAGGTATCTTTGGCGGTTGTCCGGGCGGTCAAGCACCAACGGCATCGGCCGGCAATTCGGATGCTCAGACAAGCGCCAAGACATTATGCGGTGCAACCGTAAAGGACAACGTGCAGGACATTGTAAAAGATGTTATCAACACAATTCTGGTTGTTCTGGGTATGGTAGCTGTCATCATGATCGTCATTGGTGGCATCCGCTATACCACCAGCAATGGCGATTCCAGCAGTGTCAAAGCTGCCAAAGACACGATATTGTACGCTGTGGTGGGGTTGATCGTCGCTATACTGTCCTATGCTATCGTTAATTTTGTCCTCGGAAGGTTTTCGGGGGGTACATAAAGGAGTAATCATGAACAAACTACGAGTAATTATTACAGGTTTTATGGCGGCGATTGGTATCGTCGGTTTGGTGGTGGCGCTACCTGTCGCTGCGGCTGATGATTGTAGCAATCCGGCTGATTGTATTAGTCAATTTCCAAAAGAAAATAGTGGTGGACAAATGAAACTGGAAGATGGCATCAAAACAATAGTTAACGTATTGCTGTTTATCCTTGGTGCTATCGCCGTCATTATGATCATCATCGGCGGTATTCGCTATACCACCAGCAATGGTGATGCCAGCAACACCAAAGCCGCCAAAGATACTATTTTATACGCCGTTGTCGGCCTGATCGTTGCTGTCCTCGCCTATGCTATCGTTAATTTTGTCCTCGGTGCGTTCGGCGGAAAATAAAGGGTTAACAAATCTATCCATATCTGGTATAACTTGAGTAAAGCTAATCAAAAGCGAAAGGTATAAAACATGATAAAAAACATCAAAAAACTACTGTCGACAGCTCTTGCTGTGCCAGCATTGGTACTGGGCGTTGGGCTGTTTGCACAGCCGGTTCTGGCGCAGGGATTTGACAAGGGCTTAGCCGAAGGTGCGCAGTCTGCTCAGGGTAAAGACCAAGGAGGTGCGGCTCAGTGTCTATTCGGAAACGAAAACGGTTGTTCCGGTGACGGTATCTTCAGGACAATTACCAACGTTATGCTGTTCCTGATCGGTGCCATCAGCGTGATCATGCTGATCATTGGTGGTATCCGCTACGTTGTGTCTGGCGGTGACTCAACTGCGGTGACAAACGCTAAAAATACTATCCTGTATGCTGTTGTCGGTATTGTCGTGGCGATCTTGTCATTCGCTGTCGTCAACTTTGTTATCGGTAGTTTCTCTGGTAGTAACGGCTAGGTAGCAACATATAAAATAACCCCGCTGTAAGCGGGGTTATTTTATATGTTGGAGTATATCGTAGTTGGTATATAGTATCTTGTGCTATTACTTACTAAATACTATATACTACCTACAAACTACAAAACCTGAATCTTTTTCGCTTGCTCTTGCTTGACCTTGTTAAAGGTAATCGTTAGAACACCATCTTTTAGGACTGCTTCGACTTCGTCCTCGCGTACGGCAACAGGCAATGCAAGCGTGCGACTGAACTCGCCCCAGTAACATTCCTGAATGTGCCAGTTTGTTGCTTCGGCGTCATCGCCGCTGCTCAGCGTGCCGCTGATTGTCAGGATACCATCGCTGATGCTGACATCCAATTCGTCCTTGTTCACGCCTGCTGTGCGGGCTTTGACAACCAGTTTTTCCTCTGTTTCATATACGTCAACAGCAAGCTGACCTGGAAAGTCGTCTTCGGGCTCTTCGTTGATTGCCGTAACGGGACTGGCGGCAGTGCTGTCGTCGCTGAGGTCGTCGCTCAAAAAAGCAGCGGCCAATTCGTCTTCGATCAATAGATCATCATTTTGCTTGCGGGCCATAGTTCCTCCACTTTTTACACTTAGGCTCTTGACAAATAGTCCTCTACAGTATAACCAATACTGATGGTATAATCAACCAAACCAACCGTCAAAACGTAAAAATCACAATGCTTGATACCATCCTGTCATTTATCGCCCCTCACCACTGTTGCGGATGCAGTGAATTAGGCACATTGCTATGTGATAATTGTAAATATGACATCATTAGCGAGCCATTTATGGCCTGTATTGCCTGTGGCAAAAAGATTGCCGGTTTGAATGGGTTGTGTGATGTGTGTCATCCGCCCTACCAACGTGCATGGTGTGTTGCCGACAGACGTGAACATTTGCAGCGCCTGATAGGCAACTTTAAATTCACGAATGCTCGCGCCGCGTATCGACCGCTGGCAGACCTATTGCATGGCAGTATGCCGGAACTACCTGATTCGACGATAGTCATACCTATTCCAACAGTTAATTCACATATTCGCCAGCGGGGGTACGACCATATGGCGCTTGTTGCCAGGCAGTTTGCGCGTCAGAGGAATTTACCTATGAAACAGCTGTTAGAGCGTGCAACACATACGACACAGCGCGGCTCAACCGCTCGCCAGCGTGTTACGCAGGCAAAGGCGGCCTTTCATTGTCCTGGCGGGCTGAAT
>CAZCYG010000128.1:0-2655 GCA_964502795.1 uncultured Candidatus Saccharibacteria bacterium
CTTTATCACTGGGGTTGGTGCCGTACTGTTACTGCGGCGCTGGTTTCGCGCGAACATCGCCGTTCTCGCCACTGTCATTATGATCACGACAGGGCAGTTCCTCTATATTGCGCAGTCCGGTACCGCCAGTATTACGTACGTCATGTGGTCGGTATGGCTGCTATTGACCGCAACCATGATCACACGCTCCGAAAAGTACAAAAAATTCTGGAAAATCCTGTTTTTTGTCATTATGCCGCTCAGCCTGTACACGCCGCTCAGTATCTATCTAGTCGTTGCGATTACGAGCGCAGGGCTGCTGCATCCGCACGTTCGCCACGTACTCAAGCGCATGTCACGTCCACACCTCGTCATGCTGATCGTGCTGAGCCTGATCATAATGACACCTCTGGCGTATTTGGTATCACATGAACCGCAACTGGCACTGCGACTACTAGGGGCACCGTCAACGTGGCCACCGGATATTTGGAATAATCTTAAAATCCTGTTGCAGCAGTATCTGAATTTCGTATCTCCACAAAGTGGCACATTGATGACACCATTCCTGGGACTAGGATCGATCGCGTTGATTATATTGGGCGCGTGGCAGCTGTTCACCATCCGGTACACCGCCCGCAGCTATACACTGACCGCCTGGATTATCCTGTTAATCCCCGTACTGATTATCAACCCGCAATTCACCAGTATCACATTTGTACCGTTACTATTACTGCTGGCTAGCGGACTAAGCTATCTCCTAAAATCGTGGTATAGTCTGTTTCCACGCAATCCATACGCGCGGTTCGTTGGCATGGTACCCCTGACAATTCTGGTTGGTGGACTGGTTGTTAGCGGGTTGGATCGTTATTTCGACGGATATCGCTATGACCCTGCAACCGCTACGAGTTTTAACCGTGACCTGACATTATTTAACAAATATGTCCGCAGTGATAGTTCAACGATCCTGTTAGTATCCAAAGACGAAAAGCCATTTTATGACGCGGTTGCCAGCTATACTGATACTGATACGATCGTTGTCACGACGACAGTACCAGACAAACCCGATTTTGCCGCCACCAAAGCCGCCCACACCCGTGTCATGTTCGAACCCACGAAAATTATCACCACCGATGTCAGCGCAGACAGCGACCGATTCTATATTTATTAGTAGTTTGTAGATAATATTTAGTAGATGGTATAATATAGCGAGAAACGCCAGCGGGCTTAGTGCTTGAGTATGCAAACGTAAGAGGAGGATTAGTTGTATGGCTTTTGATCAGATGAAGATGCTTAATGAATTACGCAAAGCGCAAAAAGAACTAAAAAAACAAAAAGTCGTCGTGGTTGCCGGTGGTGACGACGATGATCCGGCTGTCGAGATCACAATCAATGGCGAGCTGAAAGTTGAGGAAGTAAAGATCAATCCAGACTATGTCGATCTGGATAACATCGACGAGCTGGAGGAAAATATCAAAATTGCGATCCGTGACGGCATGCAAAAAGCGCAGGAAATTGCAGCTGCGAAGATGCAGCCACTTATGGGGGGATTGGGAAATCTTGGCCTGTAGGCCGAGATTCAGTAGTGAGTATTTAGTAAATAGTAGATTGTCCAAAATACTATATACGAACTACTATCTCCAAAATACCATTTACTTATGAGTACTTTGCTGCCAAAAGCACTACTGGACGTGATCGACGAGTTGGGGCGATTACCCGGCGTTGGCGCGCGCACTGCCGAACGTTATGCGTATTATTTACTGCGTGCCCGGCCAGAGATTACTGACAAATTGGCAACCAGCCTGCAATCTCTGCACAGCGGTGTCAAATCATGCCCCGTTACATTTGCGCTGATCGATGCATCGCAAGATATATCACCTCTATATAGCGACAGTTCACGCGACAAACGATTGATCGCCGTCGTCGAAGAGCCGCTAGACATTGTGGCGTTGGAACGAACAGGACAGTATCATGGCACATATCATGTGCTGGGCGGCGCGATCAGTCCAATTGATGGTATCGGACCAGAGCAGCTGCATATTCCAGAGCTGCTAGAGCGCATCAAAACAGATGACGTAGAAGAACTGATTATCGCGACCAATGCCAGCGTCGAAGGCGAATCGACCGCGCTATTTTTGCAGCGACATATTCAAGATGCAGGGCTAGACGTTAAACTGAGCCGCCTAGCACGCGGTATCCCTGTGGGTGTTGATCTGGAATATGCTGATCAGATTACGCTATCTCACGCTCTTGAGGGCCGTCGAACTCTTTGAGCGTAGTGTTCATAAAAATTGTTGCGTGATCATCTGCTTTTGCACCTTTTCGCCCTTCGGCATAGGTTAGTCGACCGTCAAAATACACGAGAAGTGACTGTGTGGCATAGCTGAGCGCAAACACAACCTCCGGGTGCCCTATGCCTGTCTCAGGTATAACAATCGTGTCATCGTCGAATGTCCCTCGTAGATAAAGCTCGTCGAAAAGCTCGTTTTCTTTGCGAGGATCTACGGGCCGTGTATAGAGCCCTCGCTCCGGATTATGCATTACATTTCCATTCATTAAGCTTATTTTAACATATTTCAGTCCTCCTGTCTTTGGTACAATAAGAGAAAAGGCAGGAGGATACTTTGAGCGATACGATTACGTTACCTGGTTTGATTGATGTCCACGTGCATTTGCGCG
>CAZCYG010000129.1:0-2628 GCA_964502795.1 uncultured Candidatus Saccharibacteria bacterium
AGGCAGTCAATGCTTGGCTTGGTACGGCAGCGAACTTCTAGGGAGGTATTTTTCGATCGAAAAGTGAAAGCAACCCGAAAGGGTTGTTTTCGTTTCTGCATATGCGGAGTATAATAAATCGTGTAGGGACAATTGATTATTTTATTCGTGTCGTCCACCGAGCGCTTCGGGTTCGGTGCTACAAGGAAAGGAGGTGAGAGAATATGCAAAAACTCAAAAAAGTAGCTTTTGGTGCTGCGAACGGGCTTCTCTTGCTCGCTCCAGCTATGGCTTCAGCACAGTTGAACAACGGCAACTGGTCCGACAGAGGAACGACGAACTATCAATCGTCCGGACTACCGACAGGAACGATTTATGAAATCATTTCGTCGACATTGTCTTGGCTCTTGGCCATCCTCGGTTTCATCGCTGTTATCGGTTTCGTGATCTCTGGTATCATGTATCTCACCGCCGCTGGCGACGAGAGCCAGATCGAGAAAGCGAAGAACGCGATGACGTACTCGATCATTGGCGTTATCGTCGCTCTGATGGGCTACGTGATCATCCAGGCAGTCAATGCTTGGCTTGGTACGGCAGCGAACTTCTAGGGAGGTATTTTTCGGTTCAGATTATGGAGACAGTCTCGGGGTCAATCGGCCGGAGGCTGTTTTCTTTGGTAAGGGATTGGAGTATACTGGGGAGGAAATAATCAAATTTAAATCTCTTCGGAATATATGATGTCTCTAATAAAAAAAATCCTGGCATTTGTTCCCGCCGCGGCGGTTGCCATTTTTCCAATTACAGCGTTTGCTCAGGGCTGGACGACGGGACAGGTTAATGTTGCTGCTTCAAATCTACCATTCTCGAGTATTTATGGAATCATTTCAAATACACTCTCCTGGCTTTTGGCCGTCCTCGGTTTTATCGCGGTCATGGGGTTTGTCATCTCGGGCCTGCAATATCTCCTTTCGTCCGGGGATGAGGAGATAGCGGAGCGGGCGAAGAACGCGATGATGTACTCAGTCATCGGCGTTATCGTCGCTCTGATGGGCTATGTAGTGATTGCGGCGATTAATGCCTGGCTTGGGGCGAGCGCGTTTTTCTAACGGTTTCTGTCACTAGGGAAACTTTGGGGTATGAAAACAAAAAAGGAATCTATGGTCTTGATCGCCAGAAACTATTTCAGTAATCGGAAACAGTCACTGTTTTTAGTGGCAGTTTTTTCTCTGCTCATGTCGTCTCAAATCGTTCTGGCACAGACTTGCCCGACAGATTATACCATGGTCTCTGGTGTCTGCTTTCCGGACAATACCGGCCTCTCGAGCACACCAGTGGTGGATATCGTCATGAACGTGATGAACTGGATTCTGGCCGTCCTCGGCTTTGTGGCCGTCCTCGGCTTCGTCATATCGGGCATTCAGTACCTCATGTCGGCCGGCGATGATGATATAATCAGTACGGCGAAACGGAATATGAAGTACTCGATTATCGGCGTCGTAGTGGCGCTTTCGGGCCGTGTTCTGATTGTGGCGATAGATAATCTTCTTAAGGCAAGTGGTCCGACATTTTAGTTGAGTCTATGTTCCCTATGAATAAACTATTGATTGTCGGCCTTGTTCTCTCCTTGTTCCTCTCGACGGATCCCATTTTCGCTCAAAGCGGCCCACCGACAGGCACAGTAACGATTGATGTCACAAATCCGCTGGACTTCGACACGGTGAATGATTTTCTCGGTCGGGTGTTAACTTTTCTACAGACATTCATTGTTATCCTCTCGCTTATCTTTATCGTCATCGGAGCATTCCTGTACATTGCTTCAGGTGGGGACTCGGGACGGATTGAAACCGCGAAAAAATGCATCACGGCCGCGCTCATCGGTCTCGCAATCGGTATTGCGGCACCCGCCTTTCTTCGCCAGATTTCTGATATCCTCGGTTGGGTATCTGCGCCACCGGTTGGTGTTGGCACATCTCTTTCTCTCATTCAGATCGCGTCCAATGTTCTCAATTTCCTGCTTTCGGTCGTCGGTGTCGTAGCGCTCATCATGCTCGTGGTTGGGGCGTTCATGTATCTGACATCGGCCGGTGACGAGGACCGCATCGACACTGGCAAGTCAATCGTGAAGTATTCGATTATCGGTATTATGATCGCGCTCGCCGCGCTTGTACTCGTTCGCCAGATCGCAGCCTTTCTTTAAAGGAAATTATGAAATCTATTGGACAAATGATGCGTCGATTGTTCCTCGCGGTTTCGCTCGCATTTATTTTTCTACCCCTCATCCCATCCAATACTTCGGCGGCGACCTGTGCCTCCCTTGATGGCGCCTGCCGTCCTACCTGGGTAGCTGGCTGTGCTTATCCAGAATTACCCGATGAGGATGCAACATGTCCGACCAATCCGAATGGTAGACTGGTCTGTTGTGTCGTCACCCAAAAAGTGAATGATTGCACGAATGGTGGAGGGGTGTGTCGGAGTGACTACTACGATGTCTGGGAACCTGGCGAACCAGCCTGTGGTTATGGTGGAGGTGTCCCGTCATCGGAATCGTGTGGTGGCTTGGGGCAGATGTGTTGCTTGCCACCCCCGCCACCTACCCTCGATTCGTTCAATGTTCCAGCCGGATGTACCATTCCCGACGGAGCATCGACT
>CAZCYG010000130.1:0-2619 GCA_964502795.1 uncultured Candidatus Saccharibacteria bacterium
AATACCCCTGGTCCTCCGCGCATCTGCGTGTCGAGGATCAGGGCTCTTTTCGTTTTAGAGTATTCAGCAGATCCGGATGTGTCATCAATTCGCGTATCGTCGTCAGCACTTGCTGCGCCCGCTCCACCGTCATCTCTTTAGATTGCAGACTTTTTGCAATGTCGCGCCTATGCAGCAGGTCAGCATACGCTTGGGCATCATTAGCGTCTCCGAGTACCTTGTAAGGAGTCACTCCTTGTTCAGGATGGATAACGGCGTGACCCGTCATCGGCTGCCGGACGGCGAAGTTATCTTCTGAGTCCATGACTACTATACCTTTCCCTCTTTCAGGATGTTGTAGCGCATCCATCGGAACAATCATATACGGATTACCTGTACGCTGATCATCCGTCAGTTCGGGCAGATCTTCATCAGCTATCGTCTCCTCGAACGTATGGACTCGACTCCCCTTTTTATCGGTCTCAACCACATAATCAAATTCCCCGGTTTTCAATTCTACGCATTCGACAGGATGTTCTATATCCAACGGCAAGTGCGTATTGATCGTCAGTACCGACGAAAGTCTGCCGTCACCATTCATAAAACCCCGCATCCATAGCACCTCAGTTGGCACTTCCTCCGTATCCTTCAGAACCGTTTCCCATATATCGTCAAACTGTTCGACAGTAATACCAACCACGCCACGAAATGCCGGATCATTGTACTGCCTGTCACGAATCAGCGTACTTGCTATCTCTTGAATGACATGCATCAAACTGTCCGGCAAACCATCTCGTGCCAGCAGCGGCTCCAGCAGACCTTTCGGTGTCTCTGTATTTGGCGTAAATACTGCCCGCACCTTGCCATCTTCGTCTTTGGTGATCGACAAAAATGGATCTACACCATACCGTGATTCATGTAACGCATCGCTACTGGCAACTATTGCTGGCAGCCGCGTCTCAATACGCATATCCGTACCAGTCTCCAGGCTGCCTTTCGAACTCATAGTCAGGGGGATTGGCTCTATCTGAAGCGCAAAGTCCGAATCCGATCGGATCTTTTGCTCGCGAATATATGTTGTCGTCTTTGATTGAAGCACTATTTGTTCAAAGCACTCGTCAATCTGGCTGATTATCTCAGCCAGATTATCATCTCGCGACTCATGAAAATCAAATTGCGAGCGTTCCGGTGATTGATCGTGTGGTAGTTCAGCCATTCATCATATTCCAATTTTACATATTATAACATAATACATCGATATAGCACAATATTTTCTTTCACACCTCAGGGGTAATTCATTGTAATTTTAAATGAATAGTGTTATAATATACTTATGAGTATAGAATGTCCTATAGAGGTATCCTTTTCAGATCCAGATCTCGCACCGGTGGTCACTATGCTGGGTGAGCTTCCAAACAAACTTCAGACGATAGCGACTCGCGAAGCCGAACGAGAGTTTGGCAAGACAGCAATATCCAATCCTTCAAATTTAGAATTATCGATAGGCGTTAGCATAAATATGGAACCTGCACTTATCTGTAAATCATGGCATGAGGTCGCTGATTCTTCTGCTCGATTCCAAACAAATGGATTTTCTGCAGATATCCGCACAGAGGGAGAGGACGGTATCCTTGAGGTTGGAGGAGAGAGCCACATCCTCACTACCCGTGAATTTGTGCTATTAATCCATTTGACCCAAATCGCATTCGCAAAAATGATGAATGATACCTAACCCGTCTTTTTGCGCACTACACCTAACGACAGTACGTCATACAGCTCCTAGTCATAATTTAGAGAACCGTTCTCTAGAACCTAATCAAAAAACCCTACGGACGTAGGGCTGAAAATTCGAGACTGCTTCACAAGCAGACTGACTGGGTGTTACATATCCCCGGCCAGTCTGCTTGTGAGCAGTCTCACCGGGTTACGGTGCGAGCGGAGACTCAGCTGTTGGAGCCGAAGCCCCTGAAGCTGTCGAAGTCGCCGGCGCCGGCGCCCACGAGACCGTCCTCGAAGCCGCCCGGACTCTTGTCCATGTCGGCTCCACCGAACACGGTTGTGAACAGGGTGCTTGGATGGCCCTTTGCCATGACTTTGTCCATCAGCTTGTCCAGGTCTCGCATGGCCTGATTGCTGTTGCCGACGGCCGTCTTGACGACCTTCCGGTTCACCGTGCTGGCGATCTCGTCGAACAGCTCGGTGGTGAGGATCGGCCGCGCCCCCTCGATCCGTCCGCGGATGCGCACGGTACAGGTGACGTCGTCGATGATCCGCTTGGACTGGACCATCGCCACCGAACCGTCGTCGGTCTCGAGCTTCTCCGCCAGGTCCATCAGCTTCGGCATCGCGTGGCCCAGCTGGTGAGCCGCGCTGCGCATGCCCTGCTTGACCGCCGCGGTCGCCTGCATGCAGTTGTCCGACACCTCGACCTGGACGGTGATGAAGTCGGTTCCGTTGGTGATGCTGGTGCTATCCTTGGCCACGATGGGTCCCTTCCTAGTTGGTTTCTTCTGGATCCTCGCGTAGATATGTAACACACTAAACGAGGATAGTATTCATGATGCATCGATCATGCGCACAATGCTCGTCTAGTGTCGTCTGCTTGTGAAGGTGCACGTCGCGTTTGCGAACGTAGCTGGA
>CAZCYG010000131.1:0-2576 GCA_964502795.1 uncultured Candidatus Saccharibacteria bacterium
CTCATAGCAAACCAGAACCTCGCGTGAGGTACTAGGGGTAGTATAGCATAAGGGGCGTGGGAGAGTAACTGGTGACGGTATCGCCACCGATGCAAAAACTATCGAGCGGTTGTCGTACCTTCTAGCAGACCACCCCATTCAACGACCGTAAAGCCTTTGCGCGTGGTGCTTGTCAGCTTTTGCGCAGGAATTTTCACTGGTGAGCCATACCCCGCCATATCCAGGAATACGCGGATTGTCGTATCTGGTTTGGGCGAAATAGTTAGTGGAGCAAGCTGATCTAACTGTGCGGTATTAAACCATGTCAGACGGATATACGGATCTTTGGGGATTCTTGGCCGCCAAAAGGCAAGAAAATCGTTCGTTTCTTTTTGGTTCAGACCCTGTTTCAAGAGCTGTGCCCTCATAGTCGCTGCAGCATCAGCATTTTTGACAACCGTGCCAACTGCGATCCCTGGATACAAACCATGACCAGTGCCCTCCCAAAATAGTGAATCAAATTGTTGACCATTAACTGTTAACTGCCCATTTGGTTGCGCGATCGCATTCCAACCAGTTGTCGGATTGTAATTTGGTATTGAAACGGCAACATCAGCACCAACCCTTACATTTACCGCCTGAGTCTTGGTGGGATACAAATACACGACCGGTTTGCCACAGCCGCCAGCAAGCGCAAACTGATCCCGACTATAGACAAGCCAAGTACCATCAGAGTCTTTGAAAACAACAATCGCATGCTGTTTGACAAATTCACCGATAGATATAGTTGGCGGTGCATCACTATAATTATTTGCATCTATGTAGTCTTTGTATATTGCTTTAACGACGTGATTATTCGTATCTTTGAATGCATAAACTGTTTGTCCGGCAGGAGTCTTACCTGCTTCGACAAAATCAGCATCTTTGGCATCGTCCACGCGCGTCACTGCGCTCCTTTCAGCACCACACCCACGAACCGCACCACTTATTTCAGCGCTGTAGTAATTAGGTGCTGAACTGGATTTTTTAACAGCAGTACCATCATTCCACGTATAGGCCGACAGGTCCTTTGTGATTGGTGTATACGTAACGTCTTTCTGTGTACCCGATGGCAAATTAAGTACATAATTAATCGCCGTCAGTTTGGTATCAACATATTGCCGTTCTATCTTTTGGAGTTTACTTTGACCATAGGTTTTCACTGTCGTTTCTTTGGTACCATCAGCGACACTTGTAGTAATAGGCGCGCCAATCATCGGATAGTTAAGCTCGACATTCACGGATTGATTTGACCCAAACGCAAGTTTAGCGGGAGCAGTCAGAGAGTCGTAATGGGTTGCGGTGTCTTTTTTTACCGTTTTTGCCAGTTGAAGCTCGTCGTCATCTGCGGGACTCCCGTCCCCATATTTCGTATAGTCACCGTTACTAATCGGATGAGCGATATAGCTCGCACTTCCATCTTTTGCACGCTCAAAAAGATAACTTAGGCTACCTCCAACGCAGCCAGGTATGCTGCCCAGGATAATCGTATTGTCTCCGTGGGATCCCACTTCATAATATGTCATCTGCGTACATTCTTCGGTTTCATCTTCCCCCGCGTAATAATGCAGATTATCAGAGACCTTCTTTGGTGCCGTAAGCCATTTTTCACCTGTTTTCGGAGCAATGAACGCCGCAAGAACCGGATCAGTAATTGGGGATTCCGACGGCTTTACGGGCACTGTCGGCTGTTTCTGAGCAACAGGTGCTGGCTGGTTATTTGTCGCGTACCACCAGTAGATACCAGCCCCGATCAGACCGAGTAGTACCACCGCTAGCACAATAATGAGTAGCTTGCGTTTGTGAGATTTTGGCTCGGATACTATCGTATCAACAGTAAACGGTGTCGATGGCGTTTCTTGTGGCAAAGTTGGACGCGGCTGCTCTTCTATAGACTCGACAAACTCTGGTTGTTTTTCTGGTTCTTCCTGATCAGGTTGCATGACGCACTCCGCTTAAGCTTTTTGTCATTATAGTATGTCATGCGATCACAAAAAGCTAGTGCTTCACAATTCCGCCACCCAAGCAGACATCACCATCGTAGATAACGATTGATTGACCCGGTGCAACAGCGCGCTGCGCTTCGTCAAGGTACAAGGCGTCACCCTGCAAAGTAGCGACAACGAGTGGAGCACGATGGCGAACGCGGACTCTCAATTGAGCATTTTCAGTAGGCGGCTGATTGATCCAATGGATATTTGTCAGGTCGACCTCTTTTTTCCAAAGTTTTTCGTCGCCCAAGTCACGGCTGACATAGACTTCGTTTTTGTCCATATCTTTACCCACAACGTAATACGGCAACCCGCCACCGACGTCCAGCCCATGGCGCTGACCCAAGGTATAGAAAATCGCGCCGTCGTGCATGCCGGCTTTTACACCGGTTTGCTTGTCGATAATGTCACCTGGTTTTTGCTCGACATATTGACTCAGGAAATCACGAATGCCGATCTGCCCGACAAAACAAATACCTTGGCTGTCTTTTTTGGCAGCAGTGTAAAGTCTACGGTCTTCGGCCATTTTGCGCACATCTGGCTTAGTATAATCACCAAGTGGAAAAA
>CAZCYG010000132.1:0-2565 GCA_964502795.1 uncultured Candidatus Saccharibacteria bacterium
CTATTGGCTGAGTGTGCTGCCGGGACTTGAATCAATCAAATGGAACGGTGTGCCGATCTTGCGCAGTCTGACGGCTGACTTGAACTTTACGCTTGCACTTGCAATTATTACGGTAGTCACGGTCCAGATCTACGCGGTGAAATATCTGACGACGCTTGGTAATTTGGGACGATATTTCCGTAATCCATTCAAAGATTTCGTGGCGGCGTTTGAGGGTATACTCGAACTCATTGGTGAAGTATCTCGCGGTACGGCACTAGCGCTCCGACTTTTCGGTAACGCGTTTGCTGGTGAAGTGCTACTGATTGTCATCGCTGCCCTGACTAGCTATGCTGCCACAGTCACGCTGCCATTTTTCATGGGATTTGAGCTGTTCATTGGCTTTATCCAGGCGTACGTGTTCTTTATCCTGACGTTGATATTCACCTCACTGGCCGTCAGTCATGAACACGGCGACGATCACAACATCACATCTCTCGATCATTCATCTGCTGATACCCGTAAACATGCGGCCGTTCAGGTAGAATGATATAATTAAGGTAATAATAAAGGAGATATATTAATCATGGAACAACTAGCCTTCGGTTTAGCTTATGCCCTTCCAGCTTTAGGTGCTGCGGTCGGTATTGGTATGATCGGTAATGGTGCGCTCAATGCACTTGGCCGCAATCCAGAAAAACTATCAGAAATCCGTACACTGATGATTACGGCGATCGTCTTTGCTGACTCTTTGGCGATTATTGGTATTATTGTTGCTATAATCGCAAAATTCTTGTAGGGGCACTTGCACATGGCACATTTCGTCCGAAAATCTGCGCTACGCACTCACCGTATCGGTGAATACGGCTCGTTTGCGGTGCTCGATTTTCAAACGAACTGCACTCATGGACAAGCACCCCTAGCCTATGAGCGAAACGGAGTTAAAGTATGAATTTTTTGAATAATTTTGCAAGCACGGAAGCCGCAGGCGGCGATATCTTCACGACACTCGGTATTCACTGGGAGCTGTTGGTATTTCAGGTAATTGCCTTTTTGATACTCGTGTGGGCGCTGGGTAAATTTGTCTATCCGTGGTTGATGAAGTCAGTTGATGAGCGCCAGGCGAAAATCGAAGAAAGCGTCAAAGCTGCAGAAGCCGCCGAGAAGAAAGCTGAATCCGCCCAAGAAGATATCGCCAAGTTGCTCAAAGAAGCGCGAACAGAAGCCAAAGATATTGTGACTACCGCCAAAGACGAAGCGGCGGCTATGGTGGCAGATGCCGAGAGTAAAGCAAAGACACGTGCTGAAAAGATTGTCAAAGATGCGCATGATCAGATTGAAAAAGATGTGATTGCAGCCCGTAAAACACTTCATAATGACACAATCGAATTAGTTGCGCTGGCAACCGAAAAAGTCATGGGCAAAGTCGTGAGTGCGGATATTGACAAGAAAATCATCGCAGCGGCAGTCAAGGAGCAGTCATAATGGCAGGCGTTCGGTTATCCAGGCGAAAAATCGCAGCATATTTTGCTGACGAGCTGATTGCCGGACACAATGTCACAAAACTGCTTGCTGCATACCTGGTTGAAACCAAGCGTATTCGCGAAGCGGAGTTGGTAGTGCGCGATATTGAATCGGCATTGGCGGATCGTGGGGTATTGCTAGCTGACGTAGTGACCAGTCGCGAACTAGCGGCTGATACAGAGCGAGCGGTGACAAATTATCTGAAACAAACAACTGGTGCGGAAGATATCAGGATACGACCACATGTTGATCCTCACCTATTGGGTGGTGTACGGATCGAAACTCCAGGTAGACGACTCGACGCAACCCTTCGACACAGACTAGACCAATTAACAGCAAGCAAAGTATAAGGAACGAAACTATGGCAGAACTCAAGACTCATTACAAAACCGATTTCATCAGCGAAAGCCAGTTTGTAGCATTGCCAGGTGTAAATTCTCGCGACAAGGTGTATAAAGCTATACGTCGAGGAGTGAAATTTGCAGATGGCAAGCTAGAAACTGCTTGCAGCGGAAAGGAGGTCTTGTAATGAGTCTTGCCGTAGCAGATCTCAGTAAGGAACTTCGCGACGCGATCAGTCAATTAGACGTGTCGGGCGATCTGGAGAGCGTTGGTGTCGTCACGCGCGTTGGTGACGGTGTGGCATGGGTGTATGGTCTTCGCAGTGCTGGATACAGCGAGGTGCTGCAGATCGAAACGACAGATGGCATTGTCGAAGCATTTGCGTTGAACTTGAACGAAGACGAAATCGGTGCCGTGCTGCTGGGCAGTGATGAGTCTGTAGTTGCTGGTAGTAAAGTGACACTCAAGGGTGAGCTGCTGTCAGTTCCTGTTGGCCCAGAGCTACTTGGCCGCGTGGTTGACCCACTCGGTAATCCACTGGATGGCGGTCCTGCGATCAAGACAAAACAACGCGGATTGGTGGAGCGTGAAGCAATCGGTGTCCTCGGCCGCAAACACGTGCACGAGCCAATGATGACCGGAGTTATGGCGATCGACGCGATGTTCCCCATTGGTCGTGGCCAGCGTGAGCTGATCATCGGTGACCGTCAGACCGGCAAG
>CAZCYG010000133.1:0-2534 GCA_964502795.1 uncultured Candidatus Saccharibacteria bacterium
CCTTACCGCTTGGCCAATCCCCAATACCGTAGTTTTATGTCATTTACGGACACTTTCTCATGCGCACTGGTCCCGTCGGGACTGTTGCTCATTTTCTCGGTCTGCGACCTCAGACAGCCGCCACCTTACCGCTTGGCCAATCCCCACTGTGGATTTAGCTCTGAAAGATTATAGCAGTTCTGGTGTTAGATGACCAGTCCATAGATTGACATAGCAGTCAATCCGGTATATAACCTAATTATTACATTTAACGGGAGATTATATGAAAAAACTATTAGTTCGCCGTCTTGGCGTTGCGTCAGTCGCTAAATTTGTCGGTGTTGCACAGGCAATCTGGGCGTTTATCGCAGGATTTTTTGCCATGTTTGGTGGTATTGCAAGCGTTGCAACTCATGACGAATGGGACTGGGCAACCAAGGTAGGTGCCAGCATTGCTGTCGCACTCGTCGCACTCGTTGTTGTGCCACTTGTGGCATTCCTTGTCGGTTGGATATACGGAGCTATCGTATCGCTGATCGCCAACCTATTCCTCCACACGTCAAAAGGTATTGAGATAGACGTAGAAGAAGCAAAATAGTTTTTGCTCTGCAATTCAAAAACCCTGCTGAAACAGCAGGGTTTTTGTTAGCTAAAATAGCTACGCCTTCTCGACCTTTTTTGTCTCTTTTTTACTAGTTACGCCGAAATAGCCGCGGATTTCAAACAATACATATGCTTCGACAACTGCCCAGATCACAGCCCACAATATGCCCACTACGTTAAAGCTGATGAGATTAGCAACAACACTAAAAGCAAAGCTGAGTAACAACACAACAAATAACAATGTCCAGCCTTTTTTCTTCTTTTCTTTTAGCGGGCTAATAGCTAATACCATAATGATTGTCGTAACAACAAATCCAGCAATCGAAGCAAGCACGGAAATAAGCGCCACTCCGACAACCGCACTAGCCGCATACCCTCCATATACACCACCAAGCGCCAACCCTGTAATACCAAATGCCAACATCAGCAGTGACAATGCAGAAAACACAGCAAAAACCGACAGCACCACACCAACAATCGTCAGCCACCATACATTATCCGCCAGCCAATCAGTAAGTCCTTTTGGTAGTCGCGGCAAATCCTTGAACCATCCGCTTATCATTGTTTCAAGCTTTTCTATCTGTTCCATGCCACACTCCTTATTAAGAATAATCTCATCATACGCTGACAGATAGCAAAAAACAACTAGTTTTTGACGTGGCGTGTTGACGGCCACAACCCGACGGCGGACCAAAGCGCTAATACGACTAGCATAATAGCAAGGCATAGCTGAGGTAGCCCTGCAGCGACAACAACCTTAGTGCCCAGCATACCACTATTATCAAGATTATTTGTTGTCACAAGGGTCACGATTGCCAGTCCTAGCCAAATCCCTGCTAACAGTAGCCCGCATACCAGACTAAACCATCGCATCAATAGGCTAACTGGCATTCGAAGGAGAAATGGCAATGCGAGCACTTCTGATACGACGATCAATCCCGCAACAAGTAGCGCCGTGCGAGCACCACCTGGCAGCATATAGCTTTCGATAAGCGGAATGAACTTCTCAAAGCTAAATAGCTGCCCGACCACCATCACAACCAGCATTGCAGCATATATCCATGCAATGTTTCTGGCGGCTGTTGATCGTGGCTCGTCTGCCAATGTAGCTTGTATCTTTCTCATCTACCACTAGTATATACCCGCTGAGATATTCTTTATCCCCAAATCGTTGTTATTTTTTACAAAAAAGCTTGCGTTTTACGTATCAAAAGGGTATCTTGGTATCAGCGAAGTTACAAAAACAAACAAACTCCAAAAACAAAAATGTAGCTATCGCTCTACGATATCCACCACAACAGAAAACACCCCTCCATAACGGGGTGTTTTCATACCATACAGAAAGGGCTCGCCCTTCCAATTGACAATCGAAAAAAATTCGCTTATCAATCTCTAACCCCTAAAGCCCGCACCACGCACGGTTGCCTTCGGTGGGTCTACCTAGGATAGTAGTCGGCTTTACGTGAGTTTTCGGTACGCCATTTGGCGATTTCACCGTGATTACCGCTCAAGAGTACCTCTGGCACCTTCATACCACGAAATTCGGCTGGTTTAGTGTATTGGGGAAATTCCAGTGTCTCGCCATCGCTAAAGCTCTCTATTGCCGCACTCGCCTCGCCACCTAGTACCCCTGGTATCAGCCGCACGATGCTGTCAATGACCGTCATAGCGGGTAATTCGCCGCCAGTTAACACATAATCACCAACGCTCACCTGGTAGTCTACTAAGGTCGTAATGCGTTCATCGTATCCCTCATAGCGGCCGCAGATGAAAATATAGTTGTCATCACCATCCGCAAATTGCTGTGCAGTCGCTTGTTTCCAACGCTGCCCACGAGCCGTCATCAATACTACCTTTGCGTCTGGATCAGCCTGTTTGGCGTGTTCTACGGCAGCAAACAGCGGTTCAGGCTTTAGCAGCATACCATCACCACCACCATAGGGAGTATCATC
>CAZCYG010000134.1:0-2532 GCA_964502795.1 uncultured Candidatus Saccharibacteria bacterium
GACGATTGTGTCACAGGCATGATATATGAAGGGACACTGCAGCTGAGAGGATGCCTGTAACATGGAGTATCCCAGACTCGTTCCGGGACCTTCATATTTGTCCACTTCGACAAAAATGAACTTTCTTTCTGGATAAACCAGCTTCAAAAAATCCCGGACCTGGCCGCCAAAATACCCCACCGTAATCACGAACTCCGTATTCTTTGGATACTGCTCAATGATATACGAAATAGCCGGCTTTTTTCCGACTTTTACCAATGATTTGTTAGTGTATTTCGTGATATCCCCGAGTCGCGACCCTGTCCCGGAAGTCGTGATGAGTACCTTGTATGCCGGTTTCATGTCCATATCGGTTATGACAGGGTCAATCTGAATTCAGCTATTTTGTCCTCAAGCCGAGCTGGTGGCTGAAAGATAGTGCCCGTACCGCAGACGAGCATATTTGCTCCCGCCTGTACCATCTTTATCCCACTCTCCGGAGTGACACCCCCATCAATTTCAAGAAGGATGTCTTTCCCAGTCGCGTCAATCCGCTTTCGCAAATCCGCAATTTTCTCTAGTGTCCTTGGTATCAACTTATGCCCGACTATTCCAGGATTGATCGCCATGAGCATGACCAGGTCCAAGTCCTCGAGCAGGTAATCCAGTACCGAGAGTGATGTCCCTGGATTGAGCGCAAAGCCCGCCTGAACGCCAGCCTGCTTGATCCGCATCATAGTCCGATGCGGATGATGCAACGGCTCGATGTGAGGAGTGAGGATGTTCGCCCCAGCATTCACGAAATCCTGAATATAGGGCTCCGGATCCTGTACCATCATGTGCACTTCAATCGGAATATCTGTCTTGGCCCGGATTGCTTTCAGGTATTCGGGAAAAAGGCCAAAACGCGGTACAAATACTCCGTCCATCACATCGAAGTGTATGTAATCAATCCCACCCTTTTCAAGTGCCTTCAGATCTGCATCGAGATTTGATGGGTTTCCGCAAATTATCGATGCGGCTAGCTTGCAAGATTGATGGTCGCGCATAAGCATGTACTTATTCCAGATTAGAATGGCGCGCCCACATCGTGTCATGAGTTTCTCCCATTTTTTCCATAAGTTCGAGCACAAGAGCATCAAAGAATATACCAAGGCTTTGTTCGTTAAGGGTCGTCATAGGTTGAATGGAAACCAGCCCATCAACGGGTTTAGTTTTTGACGGCGCTTTGATTTCAACGATCAAATCTGCAAGCTTTCCCATCCTCGACTCTACGTTCCCCGTGACGAGCGCTACCTTTGTGCCATTCTTTTTGGCTATTGCAACGAGATCATAGATGGTTTGTGTTTCACCAGATCCGGACGCGACCAGAAGTAGATCGCCAGGTCCGATTCCCGGCACTGTTGAATCGCCAAGGGTAAATGCCCGCAAACCAAGGTGGCCTAACCGCATCCCAAATCCCCGTATCGCCATCCCTACACGACCCGCTCCACAGACCACTATTTTTTTCGCCGTTAAAATCTCATCCCGTAATCCGGAGACTTGATTCTCATCTATTTGCTCTAAAACCGACTTTATCTCACTTAGGATTGATTCGATATTCCTCTTAATCATACTTTTTTTTATCAATACTCCTTTGATAGTAGCACACCAGAAATAGACTAAAAAACACTATTTTCTTGCTGTAATGTAGGTATCTATAAGACTTTTTTGAATAAAAATCATGAGTGTAAAATTTATAAAAAATAAAAGAAGTAAAATCGGTATGGTGATTAATTTAAAATACACTAGTCCGACATAAAACAGGATGTGACTGAAACTCACGACATACAACCAAAAATAAAATTTCTTTAGTAGGACCTTTGAAAGGGCCGTAATAATTGATGCATTTATAGTAAATAAGATTTGAAGAACAGCGAGGAAACCAAACCCTGTTGCCAGAAAAATACTAGGCTCATATGCATCACCAAAAACAAGCACAATTCCGTACAGCGCCAGGGAAAGAATGATTCCTCCAGGGACGAAGAACCACTTCATCAGCGCATTCATTTTTTCTACATAGGCAGTCTCAAGTGTTTGAGAAATAGCGGGAAAAAAAACATTATTAAATACCTGGGTCATTTGTGCTATAAGATTAGTCGCGGTAATAAAGTATGCAGAATAAATGCCCAACTGGGTCACGCCAAGATACTTAGCAACGATTATCTTGTCGAGTGAGTTGAAGACTATTCCGAGAATCGTTCCGATGAGAATCACGCCGCCATAAGACAACATCAATTTCAAAGATTTCCATTGGAAAGCACCAAGATTTTTTCTCAATCGAACCAGAGTTATCAGCGAAAATACAATGGCACCACATGAAAGAGCGTAGATATAGTACTGGTACTCTTTGATACCAATTACTCTCAGAGCCGAGAAGAGAAAAACAATAATTATAACTGCCTCTACCACGCGTAAGACAGCCTGAAAGCGAAAGAGCGAGTATGATCTCAAATACCCATCAACTATTCCCTTCAAAGCAAGCACCGAACCCAAAATAAGAGCTAACTTTAT
>CAZCYG010000135.1:0-2435 GCA_964502795.1 uncultured Candidatus Saccharibacteria bacterium
CTTTCATAAGCCCCTTTCGTATTGTTCTTGGTATTCATATTACTATACTATGTATAGTAAATCAACTGCCATGTTGGATCGCCCCTGCCTTTTCTCGAATCTATTACAGCCCGCTGTCACGTCAAGAGATTCCTGAAGTTTACCTCAAGATTCTCTTGCGGGACACGATAGTGAGAGAGAAGACAGGGGTGATCCAACGGTCATATTCTTTTATTGCTTGCCGATTTGAATAACCGTGGATTCGATCTTGTCACGGAAATAGTTATCGTGACTGACGAAAATGATAGCACCACTGTATTTTGCGAGTGCCGTCTCGAGCTCCTCGATACTTGGCAGGTCTAGGTGATTCGTAGGCTCGTCAAAGATTAATAACTGCGGATCGTTTGCCAGCATGGCGATGAGTTGAAAACGCGCCTTTTGCCCTCCGCTTAGTCGCTCGATAGGTACTTTGCCATCGCCCTCGGTAAAGAGATAGTCGCTCATGAGTGACCGCACCTTTGTATGTGTAATATCCAGATTCCGGTCCATGTACATTTTTTCGATCGCTTCTTCCAGTGGCAAAGCAAAATACGTTGGTGAAACCTCTTGCTCGTAAATACCGATTCGAACGTGTTTATCAACGGTCAGCTCACCGTCGAATTGGGTGATATCATGATCGCCTTTTCGACCATATCCTTCAGAGACACCACTACTCGCCGGGAAAGTCACTGATTTAGTCAGGACTTTCTCGGGTTGCGTTTCGCTTTTAGTGTCTCTTCTGGATATAGTCGAGCGGCTCGATGCGGGTATCACGTCAGCACGGGTGGCAACGAGCGGGGCAGCACCCGCTTTTGACAATATCTCTGATGTTTCAAAAGAAGGGGCGGACTCGTTGACAGGACCCGTGTCTAGCGACCTACGTGCGGATTTTACCGTAGCAAAATCAAACGACGGAAGCGGTCGTTTCAGGATAGCTTTGATCAGTGTCGTCTTGCCTGCGCCGTTGCGTCCGCGAAACTCAAGCGCTTCGCCTTCGCGCAGGTCTATATCGATACCAGTAAATAAAGGCGTGTCATATCCTAGGCTGACGTTTCGGGCCGACACAAGTACATGTTTGCTCCGTGAGTCACCATCTTTTAGATTGATGCGAACATTTTTCGCTTTGAATTTTTCGTACTGAGCTGCTGTCTTGTAATTGAGGTCGGCAGCCGATTCTTTGTCTATCCAAAACGTTGGTTTTTCTTTTGTCTGTAGATCTGCCAGCTCTTTGCGGGATTGTTCTTCCAGTCTTTTGAATCGCTGGATAGTACTTTGATTGCGCGATTTTTCTTTCAGGCGCTGATAGTCAATGACTTTTGTCTTGAGATTCGTGATACGTCGCTCGATCATCTCAAATTCGTTCATTTGGCTACCGGTACTGACGGCGTTTTGTTTCAGGTATGCATCATAGTTACCTTTAAAGCTCTGTGATAGGCCGTCCTTTATCTCAATAATGCGGTCGACTTCGCGCAATACGTCACGGTCGTGCGTAATAACAAGTACGGCTTCGCGCGCACTTTTGAGCCAATCGATAAACTGTTGCTTCGCAATGTAGTCCATGTGATTTGTCGGTTCATCGATGAGAGCCAGATGCGCATCGGAGTGCATGATCTTCACGATTTCCGCAAGCCGCTTTTGTCCACCTGATAGTGTTTTGAATTGCCGATGCGCGATGCCGCTTAGCTGAAAGTTGTCGAGCTCATGCTCAATCTGCTCTTCAATTTGATAAAAATCTTTGTCCGCGAAGCGCTGCAAAGCTTCGGTATATTCATTGATCTTTTTCATATCATCTCCCATTGTTTCGGGATATGTTTCGATGATGTGACTTAGCTGGCTGTATTCGGGCAGACCTTGCAAGATATATTGCAATACTGTTTTGTCGCCCACATCATGGTATTCCTGCTGCGTTGTCACGACGACTGCTCCGGATTTGTAGGTAATGTCTCCGGTAAAATCCTTGTCACTACCGCTCAGTATGCCAAAGAGTGTTGATTTGCCAACGCCGTTTCTGCCGATGACACCTATTTTTTCGCCGTCATTGATACTAAACTTGACGTTTTGCATCAAGCTTTTTGGTCCGAATGATTTTTCGGTAATGACAATGTCAGCGATCATAACGCTCTATTTTAACAGATATGGAACAGATCAGCTATTACTGCGTGGGATATAGACGATGATGACGTATATAGTCGATCGTGGCCGGGTGCTGTAACGTGTGTCCGCCGGGTTTTCTGATGTCGGTTGATGCAACATGAGATGCGAGCGTGTCGATGCAGATAAAGTCTACCGTTACCCCTTGGTCAGTACTGAGTCGTTGCAGCAAATCAGTGATTTGCTGCTGGTAATCACCAGACCGCAAACCCAATGCAAGCGACGTGGATTGCAACAGGTCGGCCATGTAGGGCCAGCGGTCAACC
>CAZCYG010000136.1:0-2408 GCA_964502795.1 uncultured Candidatus Saccharibacteria bacterium
CCCAATGACGGTGACCGAGCCTAAAAAGATAGCCGAGGTTGTACGCCGCGTTGCCGGTGGTAATCTGCGTGCGAACATAGAAGATCTGATTGCCCGTAAAGATAGCAGATATCAAATTCTCGGTACCAAATTAACACGCAAACAGGCCGAAATGATCAAAGCAGAAAAACTGAGCGGCGTTGGGTTCCAGGAGACGTCGCAGCGTGTCTACCCGGAAGGTCAGTTGGCTGCTCAGACGTTGGGATTTGTTAATGCGGAGGGCAAGGGACAGTATGGTGTGGAAGAGTTTTTCGATGATCGATTAGTTGGTCATGATGGACTATTAAAATCAGTCACAGATGTCAGTGGTGTGCCCCTGACTATCGGTAATCAGAATATCAACAGGCCCGCCAGGAATGGTGACAATATCGTACTGACGATTGACCGTAATATCCAGGCGTATGTTGAAAAAGCGCTTGCCAGCGGCATGCAGCGGTCCAAGGCAACGAATGGCAGCGTGGTAGTGATTGATCCCCAGTCGGGCAAGGTACTGGCAATGGCGAATTTGCCAACCTATAATCCTGCGCAGTACACCAAAGTTACCGATGCGGCAGCATTTAACAATGAAGTCGTGAATACGCCATATGAACCGGGATCAGATATCAAAACATTTACGATGGCGACAGGTCTCGACAAAGGCGTGATTCAGCCAGACTCAACCTACGTCAATACTGACTCGATCAAAGTAGAGGATCGAACGATCAATAATGCAACCAAGGGTCAGACGGGTACGATTACGATGCAAACAGCGTTGAATTACTCGTTAAACACCGGTGTGGTGACGGTTGCGCAGCGACTGGGTGATGGAACGAATATTACAGTGGGCGCGAGAAATACGATGTATGATTATTTTCACAATCGGTTCTCGTTTGGCAAAAAGACAGGCATCGAAGTAGCAGGGGAGCAGGAGGGGATCATTATTTCTCCGGATGACCAAGAAGGCAACGCTGTGCGCTATTCGAACATGGCATTCGGCCAGGGTATGGATCTGACAATGATCCAGGTTGCGTCGGCATTCAGTTCGTTGGTCAACGGTGGAACCTACTATCAGCCTACGGTAATCGCAGGTACGGTTACTGCGAATGGCAATTTGGTTGCCGCCGATCAAAAGGCACCGCGAACAGGAGTCGTCGGTCAAGACGCAGCTAATAAAATTCACGAAATGATCCATACGGCACGTGCAACGTTCTATGCCAAACAAGACAAACCTGGTTATGATATTGGCGGTAAGACAGGGACGTCACAGACGATCAAAAACGGCGTGTATGTTGACAACGAAACGATTGCAACCTATTTGGGCTATGGCGGCGATAGCAGTCCAAAGTATGTCATGATGGTAGAAGTATCTGGAAAAGGATTGAATTTACAGGGTAACAAAGACGCAATGCCGATTTTTACTGACATCTCCAACTGGCTGATTGATTATTTAAAGTTGCAACCTCGAGGATAGCCGTATGAATATACTTCGCCGTAATGAGAGAAACAGCGCCACGACGCAAATCGTGCGTCGGCACAGACCTGATTATCAAATCGCGCTCTATATGGGGCTGCTGATGTTACTTGGGCTTATCGTTATGTATGCGATCGGTCCGCAGCGTGCATATGTACTGAATAATGCTTATGGTACAGATTATTATGGATCAACGTATTTCTTTGTCAAACAAACAATCAGTCTGTTTCTTGCGCTGGTGGCGTTCATTGTCGCTGCCGTACTGCCGTATCAGGTACTGCAAAAACATGCGGGCAAGATACTTGCTACAGGATTCATCGCCTGTGCCGTATTATTGTTTTTTGGCAATATTATTCATGTTGAAGCGATTGCGCAGTGCAGCCTGGGCGCGTGTCGGTGGTTCAGCTTGGGACCACTGGGAAGTTTACAACCTGCGGAGTTAGTAAAGTTCGGGCTCCTTTTGTTTACTGCTGGGTTCTTGGGTACGAGAGCGCAGCAAGGGTTGATTAATGATCGCCATCAAACACTGATACCACTAGGCATTATTGTTGGCGTTGCATTAGTGTTTATTATCGGTATTCAAAAAGATATGGGAACAGGGCTCACATTAATTGCAATTCTGGCCGCGATGCTACTCATGGCTGGACTGAAATTACGAATATGGCTGCTGCTCGCGGGAGTAATGTTTATTGTCGGTGTACTGTTTGTTTTGATTGCACCGCACCGTTTAGAGCGTATCTCGACATTTTTTTCGGGTGATAGCACGTCAGTCGATGATGCGGGATCGTATCATATCGCGCATGCCAAAATCGCGATTGGTTCTGGTGGCCTAACGGGTGTAGGAATTGGCAATAGTGTGCAGGCAACGGGGTATTTGCCCGAAGCGATCAATGATTCGGTATTTGCAATCATGGGCGAG
>CAZCYG010000137.1:0-2366 GCA_964502795.1 uncultured Candidatus Saccharibacteria bacterium
CATACTTTGTCCTGGGTGCAGGCAGTTAGCATAAAGTTTCGGTATAATAGGTGGGATGAGTTCTATTCTTGAGGGTTTAAATCCTGCCCAGGCAGCGGCTGCGGCGCAGACATCGGGTCCGCTGCTTATTTTGGCTGGCGCGGGCAGCGGCAAAACCAAGACATTGGTACACCGTGTGGCATATCTGATGCAGCACGAATCTGTCTGGCCAAACGAGATTTTGGCGGTGACATTTACCAACAAAGCAGCTCGTGAACTGCGCGAACGGGTGTGGAAATTAACGAACGATGAGCGACCGCTTCTGTCGTCACAGATTCCGCAGGAATCTGCACGTAGGTCGCTGGACACGGGTTCCGTCAACAAATCCGCCCCTTCTTTTGAAAAATCAGAGATTTCTTCAAAAGCGGGAGCAGCCCCGTTTGTTGCCACCCGAGCTGGCGAAATCCAGGAGATACCACGAGGTTTCATGCCATGGATGGGAACATTCCATGGCATCTGCGTGCGGTTGCTGCGCATTGACGGCCATGTTATCGATATTGCGCCAAATTACGTCATTTATGATGAAGATGATCGCCAAAGTCTGATTAAACAAGCAATGAAAGAACTATCGATTGATGCGCAGCAAATAAAGCCGCGTGTGCTGAGCGGAATAATCAGCAATGCTAAAAACGATCTGAAAACACCGCAGGATATTGAAGCCAGCGCTACGTATCCGTACATGCAAAACGTGGCCAAAGTGTATGCCCGATATGAGAAGTTACGACGAAACGCAGGAGCGCTCGATTTTGACGATTTATTGATCGAAACAGTGCGTTTGCTGCGTGACCATCCGGATATTCGGGACAAATGGCGTCGACAGTTCAAGCATATATTGATTGATGAATATCAGGATACGAATGCCGCGCAGTACGCAATTGTGAAATATCTTGTGAACGATCAGCAGAATATTTGCGTGGTTGGTGATGATTGGCAGTCGATTTACAGCTGGCGCGGAGCTGATTTTACGAATATCTTGAATTTTGAGCGGGATTATCCAACAGCAACGGTCATCAAACTGGAACAAAATTATCGTTCGACCAATGCGATACTGGGTGCCGCCCAGACGGTGATTAGCAAAAACAAGGTCCGCACCGACAAAAAACTTTGGACTGACGCCGGAGAAGGCGCACCCGTAGAAGTGCATGCAACATACGATGAATCTGAAGAAGCAAGCCTGGTTACGGGCAGAATTGCCACGCAGGTTGGCATGAAAGTACGTCGGTATCATGATTTTGCGATTCTGTATCGTATGAATGCTCAGTCTGCGCCGTTGGAGCGAGCGCTCAGGTTGCAGCGAATCCCCTATCAACTGGTGGGCGGCGTGCGGTTTTATGATCGCAAGGAAATCAAGGATGTTATTGCGTATTTACGAGTATTGTATCAGCCGAATGACAGGTTGAGTTTTAGCAGGATCGTAAATATACCTGGGCGTGGCATTGGTACGACAAGTCTGGAACGTTTTTTGTTGTGGCAAGGTGCGACCGGCATGAATGTTATCGATGCGCTCGGTCATGTTCACGAAGCAGACGGCCTGACACCAAAGGCAAAAGCGGCGTTGGGAGCGCTCGGCAATCATATGCGCGAATTGCAGGATATGCTGCACGATGGCGCTGCACCTGCTGATATTATCGAGCGTCTATTGGTGCTGGTGGCGTACAAGCACTATCTGCGTGACGGTACGCCGCAGGCAGAAGAGCGCGAGGAGAACATTGGCCAACTGCTGAGTGATGTGCGCGTGTTTGCGGATTTGGCTGAATTTTTGGAGGAGACGGCGCTCATTGCCAGTAGCGATACGGCTGCAGGTAACGACAAAGTCACACTTATGACACTGCATGCGGCAAAAGGTTTGGAATTTCCTGTTGTGTTCATGGTGGGCATGGAAGAGGGTATATTCCCCCATAGTCGGATTTATGAATCGGGCCCTGCCGAACTTGAGGAGGAGCGTCGTCTTTGCTACGTCGGTATGACGCGCGCAAGGGAGGAGTTGCATCTTACCTATGCGAGGTCGCGTTTGCAATTTGGTCAGCGCGCGTATAATCAAATGTCACGGTTTATCACCGATATGGGTGATCAGGTGGCGGCAATCGATGAGTCATCGTATGTAGCAGATGTGCATGATGATTACTACAGTGATGAGCTGCCATTTGCTGTTGGTGATCGAGTACGATCGGCTGCGTTTGGCCAGGGCGAGGTTGTCGACATTGATGGCCTGGCGGTTACGATCAAACTTGACAGTGGCATTGTCAAAAAACTCAATGCGGAATATGCGCGACTGGAACCGCTCTAGCAGCAGAGATTCTTTGTTGTTTGCGATGCTTCTGCGGTAT
>CAZCYG010000138.1:0-2323 GCA_964502795.1 uncultured Candidatus Saccharibacteria bacterium
CGGCTTGTTCGACCGTCATTTCTAGTACATCGCTAATCGTTGCGTCTTTGTATATGATTTCGAGCGCTTCGCGGTTGTAGCGTTTGCCATGACAGACATCGCAGGTCACATAGACGTCGGGCAAAAAGTGCATTTCGATTTTGATCACGCCGTCGCCCTGGCAGTTTTCGCAGCGGCCACCTTTGACATTAAAGCTAAATCGTCCGGCCTTGTAGCCACGAATATTTGCTTCTGGCGTCCCGGCAAACAGCTCGCGAATCGGCGTAAACACACCCGTATACGTCGCCGGATTACTTCGTGGCGTGCGGCCAATCGCCGACTGGTCGATAACAATAACTTTATCCAGTTGCTTGATGCCTTGAATTTCATCATGCGTACCAGGCACTTCCTGGCTGCGGTGCAAACGTGCCGACAATTCTTTAGCCAAGATATCATTCACCAGCGTTGACTTGCCACTGCCACTCACACCGCTCACAACTGTTATCACACCAAGGGGTATAGCGACATCAATATTCTTCAAGTTATTTTCGCGGGCGTTCATGATGACAAGTTCACGATCTTTTTCGACCGTACGGCGTTTTTTCGGGACATCGATTTTCTCGGTGCCGGCCAAATATCTGCCAGTAATGCTTTGTGTGTCCTTTGCAACTTCGGCTGGCGTGCCCGCAGCCACAACATTGCCACCATCAACACCGGCACCTGGTCCAATATCAAGCAGGTAGTCCGCTTCACGAATCGTATCTTCGTCATGTTCGACCACCAGCACAGTATTGCCTAAATCACGCAAATGTTTGAGCGTCCCAATCAATCGATCGTTGTCACGCTGGTGCAGGCCAATTGATGGTTCGTCCAGCACGTACAACACACCCTGTAAACCGCTGCCGATTTGTGTTGCCAGTCGTATGCGCTGCGCTTCGCCACCGCTCAGTGTATTTGCTGCCCGCGACAATTCCAGATATGTAAGGCCAACATTGCTCATGAAACTTAGACGAGCAATAATCTCTTTAAGAATTTGCATTGCTATCTGCTGCTCACTATCACTCAGCTGAAAATGGTTGGCAAAAAAATCAAGCGCTTCATCGACACCCAAATTACAGATATCCATAATATTTTTACCATGCACAGTCACGGCCAACACAACCGGCTTGAGACGCGCACCTCCACATGCATGACATTTACGCTCACGCATAAATCTCTCGATGTCTTTGCGCATAAACTCACTATCCGTCTCCTTATGGCGACGCTCGAGGTTTGGTATTACACCTTCATATGTCGAATCGTAATAGCGACCAGTGCCCAGTTGTACGCGGTACGTCTGGTTGCCTGTTCCATATAAGACTTTTTGCAATGCGTCATTAGATAGTTCACGAACAGGCACCTGCAAGCTAAACCCATGTGCATCTGCTACCTCAGCCAAGCGTTTCATATACCACGCATCACTGTTGACACGATTATACGGGCGGATCGCACCCTCGCTAATTGTAAGGTTTGGGTTAAACACGAGATCAGGATCAACCTCTAATCGGCTACCTAGTCCCGTACAGACCGGGCACGCACCTTGCGGGGCGTTAAAACTAAACAACCGTGGCTCCAGCTCGGGTATCTCTTCGTTGGGGTGGTCAATACATGCATATCGCTGCGAATATACATCTGTCTCTTCATCATCAACTCGTAGTATTTCAACTATACCGCCGCCCAGTTCAAGTGCTTGCTCAACTGATTGCGACACACGTGTCTTCATATCATCGCTGACAACTATACGATCCACAACAATCTCGATATTGTGACGATCGTTCTTTTGCAAATCAGGAAATTCATCAAGTGCATAAACCACACCATCGACACGTACACGGGCGAACCCTAGCCGTCGATACTGCTCTGGTATATGTGCAAATTCACCTTTTTTGTCTTTGACAATCGGTGCCAAAACCATCAATCGTTTGCTACTGTCGTATTGCTGCACAATATCAATAATGTCCTGCGGGGTGCGGCGCTGCACGGGATTGCCATCAATTGGACAATGCGGCACACCAATGCGCGCAAACAGCAGACGCATATAATCATAAATCTCAGTGACTGTCGCGACGGTTGATCGTGGATTACGACTCGTCGATTTTTGATCAATACTGATTGCTGGACTCAGGCCTTCGATTTGATCAACATCCGGTTTGTCCATAGTTCCCAAAAACTGCCGAGCATAACTGGACAGGCTCTCAACATAGCGACGCTGACCCTCTGCATAAATCGTATCGAATGCCAAGCTGGATTTGCCCGATCCAGACAAGCCAGTAATCACGACCAATTTATCACGTGGAATTTCCAC
>CAZCYG010000139.1:0-2320 GCA_964502795.1 uncultured Candidatus Saccharibacteria bacterium
AGCGGTAGGTATTACGATGGAGCGTTATGATAATATGCCTGCCGAGCAAGACCAAAGGGGTGTACTGCGCGGCAAATCCGCCAACATGGGACCAGATATTGCGTGGTTCAAAGACAACGCCGGAAACATATTAGCCGTGCTTGAGTCGTAGCTGGTCTTTGTAAGCCGCTTCAATCAATTCTTCGAGAACCTTCAGATCGACATCGGCCAGTCTCGTGATATACAAACAGGCTTTTGCCGTTTTGTGTTTGCCCAGATGTTCGCGAATGTCCAAGTATTTTGTCGTATTATTGATGCTATAAAGTGTCAGTTTGCCCCTGCGCGGCGAAAAAGCAATGATCGGCATGTCGCCTTCGCGGCCGGTGTCATATTTGTAATGATAGGATCCAAAGCCAATAATCGCCGGTCCCCACATGACAGGGGGCTCGCCGCTGATTTTGTGCATTAGATTAATAAGCGTTTGACTGTCGTGGCGTTGCCGATCATCCTCTAGTCGTGTCAAAAACTCCAGTACATCGGCTGTTGTTGGTACGGTTTGAATTTTTGCGTTACTCATCTGACTGACCTCCTTGGTATATTCCTATAGTACGCTACTTTTCATATGCCAGACAAAGGTGGCGCTTACTCCAAAAGACTTCTATCCAGCCTATTCGCCTGATTCCGACCTACGCGTAACATCGGACTTAACATGCTATACTGATAGGAGCTAGTCATACTCACTTTATTTATATTTTGGCAATCAGCCGACCTGTAGACGAAAAGCATACTCGCTATCAAGCAACCGTCACAGAAAGGCACAACACCATGACAACAAAACTATTCGTCGGCAAATTATCGTTCGACACAACCAACGCAAGTCTTTTGGAACTCTTCAAACAATACGGCGAGGTCACCAGTGCAACTGTCATCCTGGACAAAATCACTAACCGTTCGCGCGGTTTCGGTTTTGTCGAGATGTCAGATCTCAAAGCAGCACAAAACGCCATCAAAGAACTGGACGGCAAGGAATTTGAAGGTCAAAACATCATTGTCAATACCGCCAAACCGCCCCGTGAATCCAATGACCGCACCGGCAGGGACGCGGGCTACCGCCGTAGTTGGTAAATCATGTCACACAAATCAACCGGTATCGGCAGAACTGAATTTCTCCGGTCGGAAAAAGCAGATAAACTGCGTGAAGAGCTGGTCGCGATGACCGAAAACCCGCTCTACAACACAAGAGTTGTCAGTTTAATCGATACCGATTCTCTGTACTTCGTCGAAAAGCACATGCGATACATGAGCAACCACCCGAACATGGATCATTTTCAGTACGTACAGAATCTGCGATTGATGACAAAGATCCAAGCCTAGCTACCTAGCAATATTCTCTAGGACAACACCAAATGCGGCGGAACGGAGTTCTTTATTTTCCTTGTATTGGTCGATTTTGAATTAGGCCGATGTATCCCGAGATGCACGGGCAACAGTCAGGTCACGTGGTGTCAATGCCCTTGGCCATCGGTTTGATCGTTCAATTTCAAACGTTGATTCTATTTTGCCAAAATCATACAGAACATTCGCTGCAGTCGCTATCTCCTCGATACCAACCATACCTCCACTCGCTGGATCAACCTCACTATCTACATTCAGTCCCGCCACATGATAGTGATGCGGCCTGCCATCGGTATATAACAGCAGGCTATGTAGCGAATCGGTCAATGAACCAGCGGTTGTAGCGCGCAGCCATAATCCATTCCTAAATAATCCCTCACGGATATTTCCCGGCATGTGACGGCGAGGTACAAGTACGGTAGAAAAGTCAAAATCATCGATATTGCCATCAATCCGTGTCAAACCACGCCGATCGGTCGCAAGATCAAGTATTCGGTCAAAGACAGCCCCGATCAAGTGCGCACGCTTTTCTTCTTGTGCGGCTTCGTATATTTTTATTTCTTGTGGTAGTGGCTGGTCATGATGACTCGGCCACATACCTGACTCGAGTGTCATGGGGTTATAGTACAACTTTCTCTACATAAGTGCAATCATAAAATTAACGAAATATCACGCAATAATAAGTGACGCATCTCAGCCCAGAACCCCTACGCAGATAATCTCTCTGTTCGCGACGGTGTCGGTAGCGAAAATAACACATACGACAACGTATCGCTTGCAAAGTCATTCGCTGCAGTCACCGATATGCTTTGTTTGGGTTGCCATTTGTAATCACCCGATTCAGCAAACGTTTCGTGAACATGTCCATGCATTGTAACGAGCGGCTGCACGTTTTCGATAAACTCCCTGAGGGCCATACTGCCAATATGCAGCTGGTCGTCTTTGA
>CAZCYG010000140.1:0-2314 GCA_964502795.1 uncultured Candidatus Saccharibacteria bacterium
GGTGTGCAGTGGGATGTGTTTGCGGCTATGATCGTAGGTATGACTCTCGTGGTGGCGTCAGCCTGCGTGATTAATAATTATCTTGATCAAGATATTGACCGGGTGATGGCGCGGACGAAAAAACGCCCAAGCGTGACGGGCATCGTACCTGGGCCGCATATCCTCATATATGGTGTCGTATTGGGGCTAGTAGGGCTGGTAACGCTTATTGTGTGGACGAACTGGCTCGTTGTATGGATTGGCATAATTGGATTCGTCACGTATGTCTGGCTGTATGGAGCGCTGTCAAAACGCCGATCGATTCATGGAACACTGGTAGGCAGTATCTCGGGTGCTATGCCAATTGCGGGTGGGTATGCGGCGGTGAATGGGGTGATTGATCCAGGGCTTGTCATTGTTTTTCTGGTGTTGTTTTTCTGGCAGTTTCCGGAATTTTATTCGATTGGTATTTATCGACGCAAAGAATACGCGGCGGCGAATATACCAATCATGCCTGTAGTTAAAGGCATTCATACAACGATTGTGCAGATCTTTATTTACACAATCCTCTATGTGATAAGTACGCTGGCGCTAACTCTATTTGGCTACACGGGTTATGTCTATTTGGTAGTTATGGTGGTTTTTGGTGTGCAGTGGGCAGTGCTTGGCGCAAAAGGACTACGTACGAAACAACCCGAAGCATGGGCGCGACGGATGTTTCGTGGAGCGATGATAAATCTGCTGGTATTTTGTGCTGCGATTACGGTCGGACCGTTGTTGCCCTAATACGTCAAAGCAAATGTGCTACAGTGAGGATATATGAGCACTATCGTATTATTTAGCCTGCTGGTAACAGTGTTCTCGCTTGCACTTACACTGGTTGGCATACCGGCCCAGATTGCGAAGAATTATCGTGAAAAGCGTTCGGGGCAACCAGTTCTCACGATCCTTATCGCACTTGGATTTTATTTGTCGCAGATCGGACTCTTCTTTCTGACTAACAATTGGTTTCCGCTCATTTCATTCGTTGTTGGCTTTGTAATGTGGTCGATTGTCTTGGCACAGTATTTTATATATCGAAAATAAGTACGGCTCTTGCAATAATAACCGCAAGCACTTATGATTAGGTCAATATGAAAATTACAATCGTCGGCGGTGGCTTTGGCGGTGTCAAAACCGCTCTGGAACTCGCAAAACACAAACACAATCGAGTAACACTGATTAGCGACAAACCGAACTTTCAATATTATCCGGCGCTGTATGGTACGGCAACAGGTCGAAGCCATTTGCAGTCATGGGTGTCATTAGGGACAATTCTGGCAGACAAAGTTAATGTCGATGTTGTGATAGACAAAATTGAAACCGTTGACCCAAAGGCAAAAACGCTAAAAGGTGCAAGCGGCAATACATATGAATACGATAATCTTGTTTTGGCGCTTGGATCGGTGACGACATATTTTGGCATCGAAGGACTGGATCACTATGCCTACGGCATCAAATCCGAGACAGAGATAAAGAAGCTGAAACATCACTTGTACCAGCAAATGTCCGAAGAACGGGTAATGGACAAACACTATGTTATCGTTGGTGGTGGTCCGACGGGCGTCGAATTGGCGGCTGCCCTCGGGTCGTATATCGAACGATTGCGTCAGGAGTATCATTTGCCAAAGCGTAAAGTCGTCATTGACCTTGTCGAAGCGTCGCCACGGTTGCTCGCACGCATGCATCCAAAAATCAGTGAACGAGTACAGAAAAAATTAGAAGAACTGGGTGTGAATGTCGAGACGGATAAAAAAGTCGAATCCGCGACCGCAGAAGGATTGTTGGTTAGCGGCAAGCCACTTAGTAGCCACACGATTATTTGGACATCCGGCGTGGCGAACAATCCATTTTTTGCGAGTAATGCTGAACATTTTGTGTTGGCAAAAAATGGCAAAGTGGAACTAAACCATTATCTGCGCACCAAAGATGGTATCTATGTGATTGGGGATAATGCGTCCACGCCATTTAGTGGCTTGGCGCAGACGGCATTGCAAGATGCACTATTTATCGCTGACAACTTTAAACGACGACAGGCGAACAGGATGCTGAAAAAGTATAAACCGGTCAAGCCACCGGTGGTTGTACCAATTGGTGACAATTGGGCTGCGTTTGAATGGCATTTCATACGACTCTATGGGTGGCCTGCGGTAATGTTACGCAAAGCTGCTGACATGATTGGATATCATGATATTTTGCCGATTGGGCAGGCGCTTGGCGTGTGGCAAGCGCAGACTGTTGTTGAGGACGATTATTTTACGCCCACTCCACCAGAGAGCAAGTAAATACATAGATC
>CAZCYG010000141.1:0-2295 GCA_964502795.1 uncultured Candidatus Saccharibacteria bacterium
CGTTTCGACAATCGAACATCGTGGGTAATTACCCAGATTTGCCGCTACTAATATATAGCCGTCCTTGTCGACCTTGGCACCATCGGCACGAATAGTGTACACGCCGCCCCCACAAGCGCCCATAACAATACTCATATTGAGATCGTAATAGGTTTCGCGATGAGACACGCCCTTGCTATCAGTATACGTCTGTGCGCCTTTTGTCTTTGTCAAAGCGTTCGGACCAGGTTTTACTCCGACAATCTCCACTTGCTCCTTCGGTTCCTGCGTTACTACGGTTTGAATAACTTTACGGCCGATTTCTTTGCCGCCTTGCGCCGTGATTTCATATACGACATTTTTCTTACCAACGGCGCCGGGTGTCTGGATGGCATGGTACCCAATCAGCTGATCAGCATCTTGAATGGTTCGTACGGGATACATGACGTCTTCTTCTACCGTCGCAGTCTGTGCACCATCACGCCAGATCTCTACAATCATATTGGCGACAATTGGCGCCCGACGATCAACCAACACGGTATCACGCGGTGCCAGTTTGATATTCTTTTGTTTCAGCATTTCATCAACCGTCGAAGCTTGTGTATATATAGTCGTTTGCACGCCATAAAGCTTTAGCGTTAACGGAGTGGCCCTGTCAATTGTCAGGACCGTACTCGCGCCATCCGCAACAATATTATTACTCGCCGCGAGCGTTACTTTGTCCTCGCTGCGTAATGTACCGCCAGTCGTTTCAACGATTGCTTCAGGAGTCTGCGCTGCTGTCATTACTTTTTGCCTAACAGCACCGTCAGTTACTATCACTGGTCGAGCACGGTAGATGTTCACCGTATAGTCATCCGCAACCAGCAAGCTATCCTCCGCCGGTTCAACGACGTCGTGACGACTTACCGTTACTTTAGCCGATATCAATGCGTCACGTATTGTTCGGGCATGCGTCAAAACAACGCGTTTCTGGCCGCGATCATAGATTGTCACCAGTTTTCCATCATGCGTGTCAGCGGTTGCAACCGCACTAACATGGCCTGCGATCACCAGGCATACTGCCACAAAAAATACGCCGATAACAAATATCTTTTGCTTGTATAGTGTGTGGTATACCTGACGTATTTGCATGAATAAACCCCAAAAGGGGACTACTCTCATTATACCAAATTAACGATATATATCGGGCAGACTGGCGCCACAATTTGGCCACGGTTGCCAACCACGGCGCACATATGTGTTGCGTGCCGCTTGGTCCTGCACGGCCGCAGGTGCATCGGCAGGATCATAATATCCTCCATAATTTGCCCAGGTACTATACGAATACTGATACGCACCTCGATACAGCGGGTTCTTTTTGTTTGCATAGTTTCCGCCCGACTCGCAGGAACGCAGTTTTGCCAGTGCCGCCGCAAAATCACCACCAAACGATGGCTTGACACCTACGGTTTCGACTTGCTCTTTTGGCTCTTGTGTCGTTACACTCTGGATAACTTTACGGCTGACCTCTTTGCCATTCTGCATCGTAATTTCATAGGTCACAGTTTTCTTGCCTTTTACGCCAGGTGTTTCTATCTTGCGATAACTTGTCGGCTGATCAGCATCTTGAATTTGCCGTGTTGGAAACGTAATGTCTTCATCTACCGTTGCCGTCTGTACGCCATTGCGCCATATTTCGACCGTCATCCCGGCCACAAGCGGTGTCTTCGGGTCGACAGAAAGTGTATCGTTCTTGGCAAGTGTAATATGCTTTTTTTGCAACATCTCGCCCACCGTTGCAGCCTGACTATAGGCTGTTTGCGGTGATCCGTACAGATTCAGTGTAAATGTCGTAGCACGGCTAATCGTGAGTTTCATACTAGCACCATCTGCCACAATATCGTCACTCGCGCCAACGGTTACGACGTCTTCATCGTGCAAATCCAAACCAGCAGCGGCCGCAATCGAGCCTGACGTTTGCGCAGCCGTCATGATTTTTTGCCTGACAGCACCGTCAACAACAATAACAGGGCGAGCACGATAGATGTTTACAGTATAATCAGTCGCGACCAACGTCTCATCAAGATTTGGCTCGACATTATCCTCGGATGTAATGGATATCTTGGCATCTGCCAGTGCATCTCGAATATTCTGCGCATGTGTTAGTATCACCCGCTCAGATCCTCTGTCATGAATGGTGATCAGGCGACCGTCTTTGGCCTGATCCTGCGTATCAGCCGATACATATCTGATACTGCCAACAAGAGATACAAGAAGAAAGACTCCCCCAATTATCAGATGGTGTCTGCGAATCCTGTTAAGCGAAAAAGGTAT
>CAZCYG010000142.1:0-2263 GCA_964502795.1 uncultured Candidatus Saccharibacteria bacterium
ATGCCCAAATAATACTTTCACCAAATCAGTTGCAAAATGCTGATACTGTTTGGCAGAATATAGACCTTGGAATACAGGGCAAAAACTTTACCAAGATACGAATTTTGAATGGCGAAAATGAACAAGATAACCTGATATAATCAATCGTATGATAGTCATTACAGGTGCAAGTGATGGATTGGGTTTGGAACTTGCCAAACTCTATAAACAGACAGGCAAAAAAATCGTTAATATATCACGTCGAGCGTGCGAATTTGCAGACGAAAATATCCTCACCGATTTGACGAAACAGTCCGAAATCAAAAAGGCTGCCGAGACGATACTGTCAATCGATGAGACTCTTGACGCAATCATAAATTGTGCCGGCGTGTTAGCGATTGAACCGCTTGCGCAGATTACGGACAAAAAGCTTCAAGATGTCTTTGCTGTCAATGTCGAAGCGGCAATATTGTTGGTATCGTGTCTTGCTGATCGTATTAAGTCTGATGGTGCGGATATCGTTAACGTCGCGTCAACAGTTGGTCTGAAAGGCTATCCTGATCAGGCTGCATACGGTGCCAGTAAATGGGCGATGCGCGGGTTTAGTGCAAATCTACAAGTCGAATTGAAAGATACTAATTGTCGGGTCATTAGTTTTTGCCCTGGTGGATTTGAATCAAAAATATTCGAAAAGGCAACGGGGCGTAAAAATCAAGATTTCACACATTGGATGAATCCTGCTGATATTGCACTGTTTATGAAACAACTATTGGATCTGCCTAAAAATATGGAAATATCAGAAGTTGTTATCAATAGAAAACAGGTTTATTAATGAATGTGAAGATCGTCACCTTTGTGCCGATTGATAGTGCGGATGCTGTTCGCCAGGCTATTGGTGACGCTGGTGCGGGACGGATTGGTGAATATAGTTTTTGTAGCTATTCGGTTGTTGGAAAGGGTCGGTTTGTGCCGTCAGACAAGGCAAACCCGCATATAGGTACGGCGAACAAATTAGAAACGGTCGAAGAAGAGCGCATAGAAGTTGTTTGCGAAAAATCAAAGGCAAAAAATGTTATTGCAGCAATGCGTCAGGCACACCCATACGAAGAAGTTGCGTTTGATATTTATCCGCTGATAAATGAGGAGGAATTATGAAACAGCAACTCTCAACAAACAATGCCCCAAGCGCAGATCATATCTTGTCGCAGGGGGTTATAAGTAACGGAACAATTTATGTTGCAGGGCAGATATACCAAAAACCGGACGGAACAATGCTTGATGGCTCTGTCAAAGAAAAAGTGGATCAGATTATGCAAAATATATCCGCCATTTTGCAGGAAGCAGATGTAACTTTGGGGGATGTAGTAAAAGTCGTTGTCTATGTGACAGATATGGCACAAATGCTAGAGCTGAACGAAGTCTATCCGACGTATTTCACAAAACCATTTCCGGCTCGTGAAGCAATTTGTGTTCAAGCGCTACCGCTTGGAGCGACAATTGAGATTAGCGTGGTTGCGCAAAAATGAAAGCATTCATCTTTGATCCACTTTGGGACGCATTGATTACCGACGAATTAAAAACCAAGCTTGATAATGCAGGACTTGAGATTATCGCGACCAAAGAAATTGCTCCAATAACTGACCATAAAGCGTTGTTCGAGGGTGATGATGAACGCATTTTATGCATCAATCCGGACTATGTTGATTGGAATCTATCCGCAAACGATTATAAAAACGTACCTAACCTAAAGGCAATTTTGGGTGCTGCGACGTCTTTCTCATGGATTGACGCCAGCTACGCAAACGCAAATAACATTACTATCGCAAATGTTCGTCATTTCTCGACAGAAGCTGTTGCCGAATGGGCGGTGATGACGTTACTTAACCTTGCCCGTCAAACCTCACTCCTTATAAAAGACGGCTTTCCGCTTGATTTTGACAAAGATTTTATGAAGTATCGCGGCATTGAACTGCACGGCAAAACAGTAGGTATTATTGGACTAGGACATAACGGTGTGGCAATTGCCGAGCGCCTGAGAGGGCTGGGGATGCATGTTGTGTACTGGTCAAAAAATACGCGAAATGATGATTACGAATATAAAGAACTCGATGATATATTTGCGACCGCAGATATTATTGTGCCAACTTTTGCACATACCAGAGAGACGGACACATTGATCACCGACGCGCTACTGAGCAAACTAAAATCATCGGCAATTATCGTTGACATCATAGAATTACATAACAAAGATACGATCATCAACCTCGTCAAAGATGGTAAGATT
>CAZCYG010000143.1:0-2258 GCA_964502795.1 uncultured Candidatus Saccharibacteria bacterium
CTAAGCTCATGTAAGCAAAAAGCATGACAATTGCTGGCATTCGGATCATAATAAACAGTTTGCGTCGCCGCCGACCACCAAAACTCCGTAGCTGCTTGGAACGTAAATTGAGGATAGTCCTGACCGATACGTTTAATGAGCGAGTTGATCGACTGCATGGTAATAACATCCATAAATTACAGCTTGTTCAGGGTGTTTAGCCTGAGAGATGGTAACATCTGCCATGTGTTTGGCGATTGATTCGTCTAATATCCCCTGTAGGTACGAACCATACTTTGCGTAATGTGTCCCCATACTACCCCCGATGATCACATGATTTGGCTCGACAAGGGGTATGAGCGCCATCAGCCCGCTCGCGGCACGCTCTGCAAAATCCTTCCATTTTTCAGGATCGTTGACCTCGCTACCATACTGATGGTAGCGTTCGTAGAAACTCTTGCCGCTTGCAATACTTTCCCATCGCACACGCTCCCCGCCGTACTCGATCCGCATAGACCCACCTTCAAATCGCTCGAGTTGGGGGAGTAATTTACCGTCAAAGGTGATTCCCGTACCAACCCCAGTACTCAATGTCACATAAATGCATAACCCCGGATCGTTTAACGCTCGCGCTTCGGCAATACCCGCAAGATCAGCATCATTGCCAATAGCAACCAGAGAGTCGGGAAAGTGCTGTTTGATTGCCGTAACGACGTCGAACTGCTGCCAGCCAATATTTGGAGATCGTTGCAGTATTCCGTGGCGTATCGGCCCGGGTAGGGCGATGACAAATGCATCGACGGGGTCGGTACCGGCTGCATCTTTAACAGCTGTGGTGACAGAGGAGATATATTCTTGTTGATCACGCGGAGTGGGAAATTTCGTTATAACCTCTGGTTCACCCCCGTTATCAAATCGCGCAATCAGTGTCTTTGTGCCGCCAGTATCTACTGCTATGATCATGCAACCAGTGTAGCATGCGGCTGTGTGTTGCTCTAGGGTTGCATTAGTTTGAAAAAACTGTATAATAAGCGAATAAGGTAGAGACATGGCAATATATCAAGCGCGGACGAATCAAGGTGGGTCGGTGGCTCCTTTTATAATAGGCGCTGTTATTTTGCTGGTTGTCGCAGTGGGGGCTATGTTCTTTTTGCATAAAAGAACATCCATAGATCCTACTATTTCTCCTGTGGTGAGCAACAGTCCATCCGTATCTGTTCCGCCATCGACCACCTCGGATCAATCTTCTTCACCGTCACCAACCAAAACCCCCTCAGTCAGACCAAGCGCGTCGCCACAGCCAACACAATCTACGCAGCCTTCATCACAGCCACAGCTTGTCACGGGCGAATCAGCACTCCCCGCTACTGGCCCTTCGGATTTAATGCCTGCAGGTATTGTTATCGCGATACTGGTTGCGTTCGCAGTCAGCTATACTCGTTCGTTGATGGACAGGGCTACAGCGCGCCACAATAGGTAGACTAATCAGCTTACTAGTGTTACAATAGAGCTAATCTTGGGACGCTTTGCTGAAGTGCCCTCAGAAATATTATTTAAGGAAGGAGTTTATGAGTCTCTACTTATGGACTCATAAAAACAACGTATGGCTACTGCCACTATAACAATGGATGACTTGCTCGCTACTGCCGATGCAAGTACCAAACAATTAATCGCGGGTGATACCGTCACAGGAAAGGTTCTCTCGCTTCGCAAGCACGAGGTTTTGATCGACCTTGGCGCGCAGGGAGTCGGGTTTGTCCCTCGCCGAGAGGTTGGATTCTCGCGTTCGCTTAAAGAAGGTGACGAGGTGACGGCAAGTATCGTCGACCCAGAACTGGATAACGGCTATTCACTACTCAGCCTGCGCAAAGCAGTCAAGGATCGTGGATGGGAAGAGGTTGCCGCCAAGCAAGAAAGCGGAGATATCATTGAAGTATCACCATACGATGCAAATCGCGGTGGTATGTTGGTTGAATACGAAGGTGTCCGCGGCTTTTTGCCGGTGTCACAGCTATCTGCCGAGCACTATCCTCGTGTGGGATCAAGCGACAAGGACGAAATCTTGCAGCGTTTGAATAGTTTGATCGGTAAATCGCTGAAAGTTCGTATTCTCGATAGCGACCGCAAAGCAAACAAATTGATTTTTAGCGAAAAAGAAGCAGTCAAGGACGGTTTGGCGGCCAGGTTCCAGAGCCTAAAGATTGGTGATGCAGTCAAAGGTGTCGTAACAGGCGTTGTTGATTACGGGGCATTTGTGAATGTTGATGGTATCGAAGGAC
>CAZCYG010000144.1:0-2234 GCA_964502795.1 uncultured Candidatus Saccharibacteria bacterium
ACGTGGTCTGCAAACGATTCCCTGCCAACTAGGAAATAGTGTAAGATAGTCTATATCTATAGGAGGTCGGGATGAAGCAGACATCGCTGGTACTGGTTGTTGATTTTGGTGCACAATACGCGCAGTTGATAGCCAGACGAATTCGTGAAGCGCATATCTTTTCAGAGATCGTGCCGTCTACTATGTCGGCTGCCGAAATGCTAGCCAAAAAACCGTCGGCAATTATTCTGTCAGGAGGTCCGTCGTCCGTGTACGTAAAGGATGCGCCGTCAATCGACAAGTCGGTGTTTGACGCGGATGTGCCGGTCATGGGAATTTGTTACGGATTCCAGCTAATGGCGCAGTCGCTAGGCGGTACAGTCAAACATACCGGCAAGTCTGAGTATGGTCGTACAAGGTTTGAAGTGTCACATCCTGGCAGGTTGCTCTTGGATGTGCCGGTGGAGCAGTCGGTTTGGATGAGCCACGGTGACGCGGTGACGAAGCAGCCTGAAGGCTTTTCGGTACTTGGCGGTACGGCACATACACCGATTGCTGCTTTCGAATCTATCGATCAAAAGTACGCTGGGGTGCAGTTCCATCCTGAAGTGCTACATACCGAACAGGGTCAAAAAATCCTTGAAAATTTCCTCTACGCCATTGCTGGGATAAAGCCTGACTGGACCAACGACAAAATTATCGAAACGGAAGTAAGGTTGATTCGCGAAAAAGTTGGCAACAAACGTGTCATCTGTGGTTTGTCTGGCGGTGTTGATTCCGCTGTTGCTGCCGCACTGGTACAGCGTGCCATTGGTGATCAATTGACATGTGTTTTTGTTGATCACGGTTTGCTGCGCCAGGACGAAGCGCGTCAGGTTGAAGAAGATTACGTAGCGGCGACAGGTGTCAAGCTAAAAGTCGTTGATGCCAGGAAGAAGTTTTTATCAGCACTTGCCGGTGTGACGGATCCTGAACAGAAACGTAAAATTATCGGCCGCGAATTTATCCGAGCATTTGAACGTGCGGCAGCTGAAGTCACAAAAGATGAGAGTAATGTCGAATTTTTGGTTCAGGGTACACTATACCCGGATGTCGTGGAATCGGGTGGCGGCACGGGCGCGTCGAACATCAAAAGTCATCATAATGTGGGCGGATTACCAGATGATTTGAAATTTAAACTGATCGAACCACTCAAGACACTGTTCAAGGACGAGGTTCGTCAGATTGGTCTGGAACTGGGCCTGCCCGAAACAATTGTGTGGCGGCAGCCATTTCCTGGACCTGGTCTAGGAATCCGTATTGTTGGAGAGGTAACGAAAGAGCGGTTGGAATTGCTGCGCCAAGCCGATGCTATTGCGCGCGAAGAACTGACAATAGCCGGTCTTGACCGTGATATCTGGCAATGTCCGGTTGTGCTACTCGCTGACGTACGATCAGTTGGAGTAAAAGGCGACAGCCGGACGTATGGCTATCCGATTGTACTGCGCCCTGTTACGGCCGAAGACGGCATGACGGCTGATTGGACTCGCGTGCCATACGATGTGCTGGAAAAAATATCAACGCGAATCACGAACGAAGTAGACGATGTCAATCGGGTTGTGCTGGATATTACAAGCAAGCCACCAGGAACAATAGAATGGGAGTAGTATATGCCGAAATTTACGTTTAAAAAGTTGATCAGGGACAACATACTCGAAGAGCATCAGAAAGCTGGACACGAGATTGATTATTCGATTTTAGCTGGTATCGACTTGAAACGGGCGTTGCGACAAAAACTGCATGAAGAGACCGACGAGATTCCTATGCGTGAGACCGCAGATGAAGAGATTATCGAGGAGGTTGCGGATGTGCAACAGGTTGTCGATGATCTGAAAGCAACATATGGACTTACTAACGGGGAGGTTGAGAAAGCGCAGAAGAGCAAATATGCCAAGAAAGGTGGTTTTCAAAGAGGTGTGTATATTGATACTGTCAATGCCGATGAGTCTGACGAATGGGTGTCATATTATCGCAACCATCCGTTGAAATACCACGAAGTGTTTGAAACAACCGAGCATTTTGTTGTTCCAAAGTTGCAGCCGGGTGTGTACCAGCATTACAAAGGCAACAAATACGAGGTTTTATTTGTCGGATGCAGTACTGAAGAAGAGGAGTATTTTGTGATTTATAAAGCTCTCTATGAAAAAGAAAGCGTGCCAAAAATCTGGATACGTCCCTATGATATGTTTTGTGAGGACGTGACGATTGATGGCAAA
>CAZCYG010000145.1:0-2153 GCA_964502795.1 uncultured Candidatus Saccharibacteria bacterium
CTGCACCAAGTAGTGCAATCTGAATCAGTTGCTGCGGTTGTAGTTCAATCAATTCTCCCCACCGATTTGATGACACAGACGTCTCGTTGTCGCTCATTTCATCTCCTCTGTTTTGTGCTATTTTATCACTATGTTGAATATAGTGCAAAACTATTTTACTTGGGCTGGCTTTGAGAGCTTGCTCGGCTGTTTAGCAGGAACATTCAAATACCACGCAGCACCTATACAGGCGACTACGATACCGCCGACCACGTCAAGCGGCGTGTGAACCAATGCTAATACACGTCCGACACATACCAACACAACCAAAACTACCAATATACTTGTTAGCACCTTTGATTTCGTCTCAAACCACACGGCGAGCGTGATCGCTGTCACAAATAACGCATGGTCAGATGGAAAGCCAGGATTATCCAAATATGCTGCGCCCGGCGTGACGCCCAACAGCTGAAAAGGCCGCTCACCTGACGGCTGATATAATGTCGCTAGCAGCTTCGCTACCAAAAATGCCGTCAATCCCGCCATTAAAATCCGACAATATGCCGCATACCTACCCTTTGCAGGAATCTTGGCAATGAGCGCGTACATACCGATCAGTACAACCGGAATCACCGCGCCATCAGCAATAATATGAATTATAGTTTGCACTCTTCCCACTATACTCCTGCCAAATCCGAATGACAAAATACTACTACCGCTCATTTTCGATTATACTAATAATAGTATGGGGTTTGTTATGAAAAGAAATGTGATCATCGCTGTTGTCATTGCCATCAGTATCGTCATAGGTGTTGGCGTTTATACGCTACTGGCCAACAGATCATCCAGCACCTCGCAAGATACTGTCGCAACGACTACCAGCAACGTACAATTAAGACCGGTAGCAGCCTGCGATATTTTGACCGAAACAATTGCAAAAGCGGCGATAGGAGATAATCTATCTGATACACCTCCTGCCAGTGGTTCCTCGTCAAGCGACGATCTATCCGTAACAAACTGCACCTATACTACCAAAGCAGATGCAAGCACGACACCAATAAAGATCAGTGGGGTTAGCCTACTTGTTAGATCCGCCCTCACGACAGTCGGCATCGAGAGCAATAAACAGGCTTTTATCTCTAGCAGACCAGATGATGCACAAGATATCAGTGATATCGGTGACCAGGCGTTCTATAGTGCGAAATATCGCCAGCTCAATGTACTTAAGGGAAACAACTGGTACATTTTGATGATATACAAAGACAATGCGATCAACAGCTCACTGACATCTACCAAAGCACTCGCCCAAAAACTTGAATTCAAATAATAGCTATCCAAATCGCCAAATGATCGATCGGATAATCAAATACAAGCCTAACAATAGGCCAATCAGTCCGATCAGGTCTCCAGCGATTTTGATCGTGCCACCTATAACAGTGTCATGGTTTAGCCATCCCAATTGCGTGAATACAAAATGCCAATCATGTTGCGGGTTTTCGCTTGGACCAATCAAAGGCATCTGTTGCGCCCTCGCATCTGCCATATAATTACCAGCGCTGTTCATTGCCAACATCATCCACAGCATACTAAACCCAGCTGCAAAATATGCCCGCGCCCGCAGGGCGGCATAGGTGATGAGTCCGCCAAAAATGATCTCGCTTAGCGATCCCGCGGCAGCAGTGACAATTGGTGGCAAAAACATAAATGCAACATGCGCTGCTTCATGAATGCCAAACAGAATAAAATACAATCCTGCCAAGAAAAAATTACTAATATTCCCCTGATCAAACGATAATATCTGCGTGTAAAGATATACAAAAAACAGCCACAGCGGAATATAAATCCAAAGAGTTAGTCGTTCATGAAGCGGCCTTGTCTGCATCCTGCTGGCAGTATACCACTTATCCTTAGAACATGTAGAAGACTCACCGATGGCAGCACTAACCACCCGGGTGAGGATAAGCGGATTAAGTATTTGTCTCTTGGCTGGCGAGGAGGGATTCGAACCCCCGAATGCTGGAACCAGAACCCAGTGCCTTACCACTTGGCGACTCGCCATCGAGCCAAGGGACAAAAACTCAATCTATTTTTTAATGTGGGATTCGACCCACCTCCGGCGGACCCGGAACTTACATACTGTAAACAAGTTTACAATCTGAAAGGTTCCCTTGCAA
>CAZCYG010000146.1:0-2140 GCA_964502795.1 uncultured Candidatus Saccharibacteria bacterium
ACGGCGTATAAAATAGTATCTTTGGCGGCTTTGATATTGCTCGACTCACCACCGCTGGTTGTATAGCGCACACCACCGATGACAATAACAATCACGGCAACGATACCCGCAACGATATACACATTCATCAACAGCGTTTCTATATCACCCTGCTGAAGAGTACCCGATCCAGGTAGGCCAACTTCGGTCGCTTTGATGGTTATTGGACTTGCCATACGTTATCCTCCGGCCCCTACGGCGCCTGCAATGAATTTGACGATTCCGACAGACATGATTGATAAAACCAACCCAATGACGGCATTCAGTATCGTCTTGCGGGCTGCCACTGTGCCGCTGCTATTGTCGCCGGATGTCATGTATTTGAATCCGCCGAATATGATGAACCCTAATGACACATAGCCCACAGCGTACAGCAACATTGACACGATATTGAGGGCTATCACCGTGATCCACGCGCCAAGTTTGTTGCCTGTTGTCGATGCCGCATCTAAACCACCGGTATTCATTTGATTGGGTGATATGATATTACCCTGACCGTCACACAATCCATCGTACCAGCGGGGAAAGAACGTCACTGTACCTGCATCGCAGGCCGCAGCCGAGACAGTAGGGGCGGTAACGATGGATATAACCAGGATTGGTGTTGCTAGTCCTAATAGTATTTTTTTGATTTTTGCGATCATTTCTTTTATCCTATCACACCACCCGGTATCAGCCAATTTACTATGGCAATTGTAAACCCATAGAGCACTAACCCGATAATGATATTGCGGATGATTGTCATCGCTTGACTGATTTGACTTTGGTTGTCACGCGCACTTGCATATAGGATTGCCGCGTAGGCCAGTCCACCTACTGCAACGATTCCGATAATAACGGTCATGATACTAATCGTCAGAGATATGAGGTCGTTGATACTCTCGACACCGGGCTTTTTGGCGCTACAATCGACCAGCCCTGTTTTGGTACCACCACACTCCGCAGCAAAAGCGGGCAGGGGAGCGGCGGCAATGGCAAACAGTGCGATAAGGCTAAGTATGATTGCTTGAAATCTTTTGATCATGTGAGTGATAATCCCGGCACAAGCCACGTTACGATTGCTATCAGGAATCCATACAGCACGATACCAATAACGATGTTACGAATCAAGGTCTTGGCCTCACTAACCGTACCCGAATTGTCCTCAGCACGAGCGTAGGTCAGGGCTGCATACGCCAATCCACCAACCGCCGCAATGCCAACCAAAACAGTTAGAACGATAATAATGATTTTGAGGATAGCGGTGAATGCATCTGCGCCTTTGGTGCCCGATCCACAACCAAGGATATTCACGCGAGCATCACCACAATTTTGACTGGTACCTGCGACTGTAGCGCAATTACCATTCAGATCTTTGGGACACTCGGCATTAGGATCATTTTTGTCAGCATCCGCCTTACCGTCACCATCAGCATCCTCTTCACAGCCCCACGCATCGTCAGCGGTCGTCTTCGTATCTTTACCACCGGTTTGCATCCATACAAGTTTTTTACCCGATGATGCGGCTCCCGCCGCACAGGCGTCCTTATTTATTAGGTCACTATCCAGAGCCTTGCAGCCCGCAGCAACATCGCTGTTACCTCCCGTCGGATCCTTGTATTCTTTATCGACATATATACCACCACGGCTTTTGCATTCATCCTGATTTTTAGCCGAAGAGATCAGAGCTTTATTCATACATTCCTGGTAATCGTTTATGGCCTTTTCAACCTGATCTCTCCCTATCTCATATGGAGTCCAGGTAGTATCCTTCTTGAGCCCATCTTCAACAGTACACGCACCTTGACCCGCACATCCGTTGGCATCATAGTAGCTGCTGCATACAGCGGCCGCACATTGACTACGAGCACTGTTTTGACCCGTACCATCAGCAGGAACAGTACACGTTGTGCGCGCTTCTTCGACAGCTTTGTCATGTATTGCACGTAAGTAGTTATCGTTTGTTTCCCATATAATGTCACATCCTTGATCTCGCTGATTCTGAAGCTTTCCATCATTGCAATCATCAACCATTTCAGTAAGAAGAGCATCCTTGCAGTTTTTCGTCGGCTCATACACATGCGCAATACACGAGGCTGCAGCATTCACGCAGCCGCCTTCA
>CAZCYG010000147.1:0-2121 GCA_964502795.1 uncultured Candidatus Saccharibacteria bacterium
AATGACGGATGTTTCAATATAATCATGCACCGCCTTGCCATTATTATTAAAAGTCCCCGTCTTGGAGCCATAGACAAAATACACCCACGACTCTGTCGAATTAATAAAATGGAGGTTCATATTTCGCGGCATCGGATTCGTCTTGTGCCAAACTCCTGTGGTTTTATAATAAAATCCATTTTCTTCAGCAATACGCATTACTGTTTCGACTTTTATAACGGCCATGAGCACCACGACAGCCCCACCTTTACGCAATATCCTTGCCGATTCTTTGAAAAAATCAGCCATATGCTGCTCCCACTCTTCTTGCTCGTCATTGTCCCAATCCGCCGCGACAAAGTGGTTTTTGCGTAAAGCTCCCAGATTAGTGTCACGACCTTTCATGAATAAACCCAAGTTATAAGGAGGATCCGTAAGAATCAGATCGATTGTATGGTCGTTTATTTCCTTTAGCTTCTTAATGCAGTCGCCCAGCGCAAGCGTACAATCTTTATTTACTTCCTCTGACATCGTGTACTCATTATATCGTCGTTATGTCTTATCGTTCTAGTGAATACTCTTCATTATTCATTTGTTTTGTCGTGACTGAATTTGATCTTGCGCTTGCTGAACTGATTGTCCAATAAAGGGTAGCTGAACGAAAAGACTCAGGATCCACACAACAAATGCCACCACAACCGTTGCTCCCAGTACGCTGCCCAGTCCAAAGAATATCCCACGTACAAAATTCACCTTATAAATATTATGTCGATCTTTATAAAAGTCATTAAAAAGCTCTTCAAGCAATGCCCGACGCGCACCCATCTGTTGCCCACGAATGACTGATTTGATGGGATTATTCTTTTTTTTCTCAGCCATTACTTTTTCAACTTGTTTTTTAGATCATCTGCCGCATCTTTCGTATCGTCAGCGGTCTTTACAGCTTTTGCCTTTAGCTCTTCTGCCTTTGCCCGAATATCAGAGCGCGTCTCTTTACCACTCTTGGGCGCTGTAAGGACACCAGCAATTACGCCTGCAACGGCACCAATAATCGCTCCGACTGGGAATTTAACTGCCATACTATTTTTTGGCTCCTTTCATTTTTTTGACTTGCTTAACGAGCATCTTGCCGATCAGCATTGGCGAGCTGAAACGACTAGCTCCACCAACAATGCTTTCAATACTATCAGCTGTTCGCTGTGCCGATGCAGTGACGTTTTTGATCTGAATCGATACACGAATCAACAAAATCGTCAGTATAATGCCGAGTAGCAAGAATACCGCAAGGAATATTGACAAAATAATAACGAGTACGTATGCCCAATCCATAAGCCTATTGTATCACTACTTTAAACGATCGGTAAGATACGCTTGCAAATCAGCACCCATTTCTTGGTTTCTCAGACCAAAGTCGATAACTGTTTTGATGTATTCCAGTTTGTTGCCAGTGTCGTAATACCGGCCGTTCTGAACAGCATACGCCAGATGCTCAAATCCATCATCGATCATCTGCTGCATAATCGGCTGGATCAAAAATTCACCCGACGTGTCATACGTTGTTTTCGCCTGATCGATATAGCTAAATATTTTGCCACTCAGCAAATAGCTACTAACAGACGCAAGATTGGACGGAGCGTTGTCTTTGCCAGGTTTTTCGACAATATGTGACATGTTCATGAGCGAGTTATCAATTTTTTCACCAGCAACAATACCGTAGCGATCATATTCATCATCGACAGCAACAGGTTTACACGTCAAAATGGGCTTGCCGTGCTCTTGGTAAAGGTCAACCATCTGTTTAAACCGAGTGGGAGTTGCAACAAAAAAATCGTCAGCGAATGTATAGATAAAGGGTTCGTCATCAGCAATGAGATGCGACGCACATGCCAGTGGCGTGGCATTACCGTACGGACCCTTTTGTCGCACGTAGATAAAATTTGCCAAATCCGATATTTCGTTGAGAAGATCAATGTATGGCTGTTTTTTAGGGCCGCCAGCGCGTAGATTCGACAGCAAATCCTCACTCGGAACATCAAAATGATCCTCGATGGCGCGCTTGTTGCTGCTGCCAACAATGATAATATCCTTGATTCCTGCATCGACAAGCTCTTCAACGACATATTGAATGATTGGTTTATCGAT
>CAZCYG010000148.1:0-2120 GCA_964502795.1 uncultured Candidatus Saccharibacteria bacterium
GGCATGAAGCATCTATTTGGTAAAAAGGGTGGAAATGATGCACCGCGTCGTCGGCTTGGTGATGAAAGTCGCGTGAGACAACGACAGACAGAGGATCAAGCAAAAAATATTTTTCGTCGCAACCGTACGCTTGTTGGCAGCTTGTCGATGTCTGTTAGTAGTAGCGGCGAGTTGAATACTGACCATTTGCGCTCTCCGCGTGCGCATATCCATCATCTGAGCGCACATCGTCGGCGTTTGGGTAGTATCCTGGTGATGGTCGTGGCTGCTACAACATTTTTGGTATGGTTGCTCTATGAGTTTACTGCTAGTGTCAGTGTCAGTCCGACGAATAGCGGCATTGTCATTCAATCTGAGCGGTACCAACAAGCGATTATCTCGTACATGCAGTCGCGTCCTTTGGAGCGATTACGATTCGCCCTGAACGAGGAACAGCTAAGCACATACCTCAAGCAACAGGTACCAGAGGTGTTGGATGCTCATGTTAACGGTGCGTCTGGCTTTGCAACCAGTCATTTTGATATCTCGTTTCGTCAGCCAATAGCCAGCTGGTTGATTGGGTCACAGCAGTATTATGTAGACAAAAATGGTGAATCGTTCCGGGTAAACTATTTTGATTCACCCACGGTAAAGATTATTGATGAAAGCGGCATTCCTCAAACTGCGGGTACGGCTATTGCAAGCAGCAGGTTTTTGCAGTTCGTTGGACGCGTTGTCGATACGGCCAAGACAAGAGGTATGACTGTTGAGGAAGCAATTATTCCAGCTGGTTCAACCAGGCAGATTAATATAAAGATAAATGGCCACGCATATCCAATCAAGCTGTCACTTGACCGTCCGGTAGGGGAGCAGGTAGAGGATATGCAGCGGGCAGTTGCGTATCTGGATAGCAAAGGTATAGTGCCAGAGTATGTTGACGTTCGCGTGTCAGGCAAGGCGTACTATAAATAATGGTTCTCAGGCTATGGAGTAACCACCTCTCCCGCTCTTCTCTTTAGTTCCATTTTTGTTCTATGTTTAATATTAGGGTATATTAATAAAAAACATATTATTATAGCAAAATAGCAAAAAAGCAAATTACGACGCAAAGGTAGGGGAGCAAGGGGAGTAGAAGGGCTACTGGAAATAATACGCGAAAAGTATACTAAGACTGTGGAAAACATAAAAGTCAAATCAATTTTAAGAAAAGTCAAATATTTCACACATTGTGGTGTTGTGAATTTGTGCAACAGTACGTAGTATACAGACCCCATCAATCTCATGGAGCTTGCATATGGCGGGAGTAATGACGGTGTGTTGCATGAGAGTTTATAAACCACATTCCGCATAGAAGAACTTTGTATTATACCGCACAACCACCCCACTGAATGGAATTGGTACTCAAATGAGACGTATGCTTAATCATCTTTGGTTCTCTATATTAATGTCGTAAAAGATATATTGTGCGACGTAAGATCTATAGAACACTTTCCAATCATCCATCGGCTTTCATTCGTTATATTTCGTCTGGACTCTCGGTTTTTAGTTGTCATCATGCTCACCTATTGCTACTACTCATGTTTTTGGTTCTGTTTCTCTATAGCCTTTAACTTTTAGCTGTAGATTCTAGCATTCTGCCTGTGTATGCGCATTACAACAGGGGTGAAACAGGGGTCAGAAGATTTTTTAGTAAAATCGCACGTAATCCAGATGTTCTATTTTTGTTCTATATCATCTACAGGCTTTGGATTTTGCTCTGTCATGAGTTTTTGGACGTTCCTGTCGATACGCAGGATTGCCCGGTCAACGCGAATGCGATACACAAGCGTCACAATGAACACAATGGCAATAAGGACCGTCAGGACGGCGCTAATAATAAGAAATAATTGCAATTGTGGCTGCAGTTGCTCAACAAGCTGTGATGTTAAGTGGCTTTGTAGTGTGTCACTGCCTTCGGAAAGGTTTTGGCTGCTTAGTAGCGCATCGACTGATGATGTATCCATACAGCTATAGTACCATTACTAGCGGATTTTCAGCAGTCCCATTGAGTCATCTTTTTTGGCTTTGGGTTGTGGCTCTACGACGGGCGGAATATCAATTGCAGGCGTATCTTTTGGAATTTCTTTGATACTTTTTGTAGG
>CAZCYG010000149.1:0-2110 GCA_964502795.1 uncultured Candidatus Saccharibacteria bacterium
GTCGGGCTTGGCTTGTTTTTTATCGAAACAGCCGCCGCGATCTGGATCCTCACCCAGGCGTTCTAGCACAAATGGCACCCATTAGACTTGGGTGCCATTTGCATAGTTATCCAGAGTAAAAAGGATGGTGTAAACCTACAGGTGCCAACTGGCAGTATTTATGGTGTACTTGCACCAAACTACCGATCCTGGGACATCCAAGAAACTAACTGCTCGATTATTGGCAAGGTTTCAGATTAATTTCACTTATGGTATACTCCGGGTATAAAAATAAGGATTGACCATGCCCGGCAAACCACAAAAAACACCGACAAAACGCAAAGTTTCCCCCAGGCGCAAAACTATAAAGAAATCGAAAAAAGTAGCGTCAAAAAAGTTGCTACTGAAAAAATTACTCTTCAAAAAGAAACTTCACAATTTACTTTTCGGGGCCCTGCTGATTGTGATTGGACTCATAATCGTGTATGCGACGACTTTCAATACTAACTCCGACGCCGTCACTGTGGTCAAAACAATTCAAGGTGAAGGCTTTATCTGGAATCCAACAGCAAATACTCAAATCGTTAATGACAGCAAGGCATCTAGTGGAAAAGTGGTCAAACTCACAGGCAATGTATCGGGCTACGCTACATATAGCCAAACTGGTCCTGCCGAAGAACTGCGTATTACCGCGCGTGGCGACCAGTGTTTTGGCTCACCCGATATGCAAGTCAAACTCGACGACAAAGTTCTCGACACCAAATCAGTCAGTAGTGGCGGCTGGACGCAGTACCAATTGCCGTCAACTATTGCAGCTGGTAGTCACCGCATCAATATAAGCTTCACGAACCAGCGCACAGTTGTGTGGTTTTGGATATTCAAAATCTGTAGCACGTCGCTATATATTGATAAAGTAGACACATCAGTGACGCAGCCAGATCCATCGCCGTCGCCGTCGACATCGACAAGTAGCTCAGTGGCACCATCGCCATCCTCTGCTGTATCACCGTCGCCGTCTTCGTCACCAAGCTCATCGGCAACACCATCGCCATCATCGACAAGTAGCTCCCCTACACAGAAGCCACTACTGGTCGGCGACTTTGAAACCGGTAATTTCAACCAGTGGGCGGTATGCCAAATGGTAGGCTTCAATGACTCATGCTCAGGTTACAAGACCCCAACCTATCGTATGCAAGTACAGTCGTCGGTAGTGCGTCAAGGCAAATATGCCGCCCGGTTCGAGGTGCGCGACGGCGATTACCCAGGCTTTCCGTCTGGCGAACGCAGCGAGGTTAACGAAAGCGGGAGTGTCAACGGTACTACAGGGTCAGAGCGCTGGTACCAGTGGAGTTTCCAGTTAGGTAACGGATTTCCTATCGCTCGTGACTGGCAAGTGTATTCACAGTGGCATGGCTACATCGATGGATCGCCACCAATCGCAATTGGGGCGAACTCCTGGAATTTCCCCAACGGACAATGGGGGATAGATGTTAATTCGTACACGTCGAGCAATACGAACACTGGCAGGACCGAATATGCGCTATGGAAAACACCGCAGAAAACAGGGGTTTGGAATGATATTAAATTACATATCAAGTGGTCTTCCGATCCATCAGTTGGCTTTATCGAGTTCTGGTACAACGGCGCTCGGCAGACGTTCACGGGTGCGCCATGCGCCAACCAGACACGGTGCTACGTCCGGACGATGATTCCCGGCGACAAAGGCGTGTATTTCAAACAGGGTCTCTACCGCGACAATAATTCAACAACCACTGGTGTCATCTACGAGGACGGATTCAATGTCGCTACGACAGAAGCGGGACTACAGCCCCTTTAACCTATTATTTCGTTATTTCATCCCGAAGCTTACGGGCAAATCGACTACCTCATTATGTCTTTTTCGCAACCGGTTGATCACCCCTAAACCTAGGTACCCGGTCGAATCACACCTCAATTAGGCGTACAATAAGATATATAAGTATGGGGGATACACATGAAATACATTACAACATTTGGTGGCTACTCCACGGATAGCCTGATTGCAGCCAAAGAGTTCTATGAAAAGATCGGTGTTACTGTCAGCCAAGAATCAATGGGACTGAAACTTTTGCTCGACGGTGGGGCGGAGGTG
>CAZCYG010000150.1:0-2105 GCA_964502795.1 uncultured Candidatus Saccharibacteria bacterium
AGACGAATATTGCGAGGAATTGTCGTTTTGAATACCTTGTCTGCAAAGTGTTTCTTGATCTCTTCGTGAACCTGATTGCTGAGCGTGGTTCGCGTATCCATCATTGTCGGCAACACACCCAGAAGTTCCAATCCTGGATTCATGCCTTTACGAACGAGTTTCATTGTTTCAAGCAACTGGCCCAGGCCCTCAAGCGCATAAAATTCCGCCTGAACAGGCAGCAGTACGTATTTTGCTGCGATCAGCGCATTGACCGTCAGTAAGCTCAGGCTTGGCGGACTATCAATAATAATAAAATCGTAACCCTCAACTGATTCAAGAGCCGACTTCAGGCGCGTGAATTTGTGCTGTGCGCCTGCCAGTTCTACCTCAACATTCGCTAGGTGTGATGTCGTGGGGACAATTGATAGATTTTTGTGCTCTGTTAGCATAATGGCTTCTGCAAGCGACACCGTCTGTAGCAACACCTCACTTGTAGTCGCCGCCAGATCTGTTTTGTCGATACCCAGACCACTTGTCGCATTTCCCTGGGGATCAAGGTCAATAAGTAGTACCCGTTTGTCTGATTTCGCCAAATAATACGCAATGTTGACAGCGCTGGTTGTTTTGCCAACGCCGCCTTTTTGATTTGTTACAGCAATGACGACTGTCACTCTATTTGTTTCCCTCTCTCATTTGTCCTATTGTAGCATGAGCACAACGAAAAATCCCTTGTTTTCACAAGGGATTTTCACAAAGTGGCTGGACTATTTGATTGAAGTTACTTCAATCTGGCTGTACTTTTGGCGATGGCCGTTTTCTTTGTGAACACGCTTTTTGCTCTTGTAGCGAATCACGCGGATTTTGTCGCCCTTTACGAGGTCTTCAACGACCTTCGCCTTTACGCTAACACCTTTCACGGTTGGCGTGCCGACGGTCGTTTTGTCGCCATCGATGACCAACAGTGCATCAAGTGTGAGCTCTTTTGTTCCTTCCGGGAGGAGGTCCACCAGGAGGGTCTCTTTTTCAGTGACAATATATTGCTTGCCACCAACCTTGATTACTGCTTTCATATGTTCCTCATATTATTACTACGAATCAATGGTAGATTGTAACAGATGTGGAACAACTTTTCAAGACCTGCCTATCGATTGACGATCAATTGATTGGCATGCAGCCAGCCATGCACGTTGCCGCAGTCCAGATATTCGCCCTGACTAGGGACGACTGTCACCACGCCTTTATCCAGCACGTACTGGCTGATTACCATCGTCAGATAATACTCACCAGACACATCCAACTGACAATAGTTATGAGCGCTTGTCATCACATCATAATTCAGCACGTAATTCGCCAGGTTGATCTGATTACTTGGTGCCTGATCTGGCTGCGGATAATCAACAATACCATGGAATGCACCGGTATCTTCGTCAAAATCAATCACACCGTATCGACTTACCTCTTCTATTGGCACGGGTGCTGACATTAACCCTACGCCACCGTCCGGCGTACCACTAATCAACCGTGCAAATTCGGAACTGCCATCAGTGTTATACGAGAATGCATCACCCATAACATATAGTACCGATTCGCCCTTTTTCACTTCCGGGTATACAAGTGATATCGGAATAGCCGTACCGTATTTGCCATTTGAATCCTGCTCGATATAATGAAACATCACATTATGCGGTGGGCGCGCTAGTTCAATCATGTCCTGCTTGCCATTATATTCAAGATACTGATTCAGGCGCTCGTTGTCCGAATAGTATTGTTGTAGCTGTGTACTACCTTTGTTCACAACAAAATATATATCCGTAATACCCGCTTTGATACAGTCGCGAACCACATAATCAACGATCGGTCGATTGCCAACCGGTAGCATACACTTTTCGATTGCTTTTGTTATCGGTAGTCGTCTGGTTCCCCAGCCAGCGACTGGGATGATTGCTTTTGTTATTGTCGTCATATGGTTTTAGTATAGTAAATTTGCTCGATAGAGTACATCACCTGTCCACTATTTATCTTTTTCCTGTAATGCATCCATCTGTGCATGATTCAGGCCATAATAATGTGCAATCTCGTGCCACAATGTCCGTTTGATCTGCTCGAACAATTCTTCCTGCCGC
>CAZCYG010000151.1:0-2040 GCA_964502795.1 uncultured Candidatus Saccharibacteria bacterium
CCTTTAGCGCGAGTAGTACTCGACGATTAATTGTTCATTGATATCAGCTTCGGCTTCTTCACGTTTCGGCAGACCGGTAATGTCGATCTTGAGCTTTTTCACATCGCTTTTCAGCCAGCTAAGTGGTACCTGCAGTGAATTGTTGACAACGTCATCAATATTGCTAAAATAGCCAGATTTTGCGCTTTTTGCACGGACGGTAATGACGTCACCGGCTTTTACACGGATTGATGGAATGTCAACACGGCGACCATTCAATTCAAAGTGACCGTGGCTGACTAGTTGACGTGCGGCGCGGCGGCTGGTTGCCAGACCTGCACGGTAGACAGCGTTGTCTAGGCGTAGTTCGAGTAACTGAAGCAGATTTTCGCCAGATAGACCCGGGCGGCGGTTTGCCTCGGACATCAGTTTGGCGAATTGTTTTTCCAATAATCCGTATGTGCGGCGGACTTTTTGCTTTTCGCGCAGTTGTGTCAGATACAAGCTCGGCTTGCCCTGACGGCCATGTGCATGTTGTCCAGGTATACCGGATTTTTTGACCATGATTTTATGCGCTTTTGGATGAAGCGCATAGCCTTCACGGCGAGACTGTTTGACGATTGGGGAAGTATCTCGTGCCATTATGCTCTCCTCGCTCCCTTTGGTCGGACACCGCCGTGTGGGACACCGGTTACATCAGTAATGCTGTCGACCATAATGCCAAACGACCCAACGGCACGGACAGCCGCGTCGCGGCCCAATCCGACACCTTTGATGTAAGCATCGACATTTTTCAGGCCGTACTGCGCGCTTGCAACTTCGGCGGCTTTTTCAGATGCCACCTGGGCTGCGTATGCTGTACCTTTTTTGCTTCCACGGAATCCGCATGCACCAGCGCTACTGGCAGCAATGACGTTTCCTTTTTTATCAGTAAAGCTAACGATCGTATTATTGAATGTCGCTTGAATATGCAATTGTCCAGCAGGAACAGAACGGCGCTGTTTCTTGCGAGACGTGGTTTTAGCTGTAGTTGCTTCTGCCATCTTCGTTCCTTCCTACGTCTTGGACGCTGATTTAGGTTGAGCGCCGCCAACGGCAACCGCGCGGCCCTTGCGGGTACGTGCGTTGGTGCGAGTACGTTGACCACGGACGGGTAGACCCATCTTGTGTCGTAGGCCGCGATATGCACCGACGTCTTTCAACCGTTTAATATTGTTTGTTACCTGACGCTGCAGATCACCTTCGACGATATATTCTTTGTCAATAATATCGCGAAGTCGTTGTTCTTCAGCCTCGGTGAGATCTTTCACCCGAGTGGTCGGCTCGACTTTAGCCGCCGCAAGGATGTCTCGAGAGTGCTTCGGGCCGATACCATAAATGTATGTCAGCGCGATAGACACTTGCTTTTCTGCTGGGATCACTACCCCTGCAATTCGAGCCATGCTTAACCCTGCCTTTGCTTGTTCTTAGGTTTTTTCTTGTTGATCACTCGTAGGCGGCCCTTGCGGCGTACCAATTGATCATCAGGACTGATTTTTTTGACACTTGCACGAACTTTCATGAGCGCAACAAAAACTCCTATTTAATTAATATTATCTGCTACGCAGCCTTGGCAGGCTGCTCATCTTTCAAGCGGAAGCTGATTCTGCCCTTCGTAAGATCGTAAGGGGTTAACTCAACTTCTACTCTGTCGCCCGGTACCAATCGGATGTAATGCTTGCGCATTTTGCCCGATATGTGGCACAGAACGGTATGGCCATTCTCCAGTTCGACACGAAACTGCGTGTTTGGCAGGGCCTCCACGACCTTACCGACCAGCTTGATGACTTCTTTTTGACTCGCCATAGTTAACAACGGTTCATTATACACCAAATTTTCGTGTGCGTAAAGCGTTTCTAGCAAAGACTTTCGCGTTTTTACCGCGATTTCATAACGATAGTCCTATTGTAGCAAAACCAGTACGGTCGTCAAGATGGATTACTCATATCTAAACCTTCATAGTATAAAAGCTTAGAGATGAGGAGCGATCATACTATTATAGCACACTTTTTAATTTTGCGC
>CAZCYG010000152.1:0-1986 GCA_964502795.1 uncultured Candidatus Saccharibacteria bacterium
CGCAGTTGCCGAGGACGCGCAAAGTATCGGTTTTTCAATTCCTATCAACTCTGCCAAAGGTGTGATCAAAAATCTGCAAAAAACAGGCAAAGTAGAGCGAGCATACTTGGGTGTAAACTACATGACAATTACACCCGAAGTCGCAAAGCAATATAATTTGCCAACCAAAGAAGGTGCCTATGTCGTTGCAAGCAATGGTCAAAGTGTTGTCAGTGGTAGCCCCGCGGACAAAGCGGGTATCAAAGACAAAGATATCATCACAAAGGTTGGCGATCTGAAGGTTGGTGAACATGGCAGCGTATCGAGTTTGATTGGTGAATATGCAACTGGCGAGACAGTACAGCTGACGCTCATCCGTGCTGGCAAGACGATGACGGTCGATGTCACGCTTGCTACCTACCAAGACTCGTAAGTTCACGATCGGACGAAGTGGGTGATCAAGCCCCTAGTCTGCTGGAGGGCGAACCCATGTTCTTTTGCGAGTGCAATGACAGCGGCTTGCTGGCGGAGGTCTGATTCGAGCAAAATATGCCCGCCTGGTTTGAGGAGTGTCGACGCCTGGGTGACTAGCTGCCTAATGAGCGCGAGACCATTATCAGCTGCATAGAGCGCTATATCAGGTTCAGCCTGCGTATCAGGCGAGACATCCCAGCTACGATCCACGTAGGGCAGGTTGGCAATAACAATATCAAGCGGGCCAGTATAGCCACGGAGGAGATCTCCACGGATAGTATGGACGTCGGCATGTAGTTCCTTGGCGTTTTCCTGGGCCAGATTGAGTGCATGGCGACTATTATCAATTAAAGTGACCTGCAATTCTGGCCACTCTAATTTGGCAGTAATACCCAGGCAACCGGTACCAGTACCGATATCAACGAGGTGCAGTGTCGTCGGCACGAGCGGGAGGTTTTTGGGCATGATCATTGCCAGCAGTTCGATGAAATCCTCTGATTCTGGTCGTGGGATCAATGCTGCGGGGGTTGTCTTGAACTTGCGTCCATAAAATTCTTTGTGGCCAACGATGTAGGCAACGGGCGTGTGCTCTAACCGCAGTTCTAGTCGGGCATTGGCAATGTCTTCGTGCCGGGGATTCAATTCGTCCGATCCATGCGCGTGAATATACGTGCGTGGTTGGCGGATGGTGTGCGCGAGTATCAATTCGGCGTCGAGTCGTGCTGATTCTATATCAGCACTCTTTAATTCATATGTCGCCTGTGCCAGCCATTCGGTTATTGTCATACTGCCATTATCTCACCTCTGTTATAATTTCGCAAAACAGCTGTTCTTGATGATAGACGACCGGAGGGGTCTAAGGTATACTAATTCACATGACTCAGCAAAAGCATCTTGGCTACAGTTATTGGTACGAACTGTATCTGATGCAAGACTCGTATACTGCCGCTGATTGGGCAAAGATTATTTTGTCTCTCTCGCAACACATCGGCTTTTTGAAGAGCTGGTCCGTCATGGTTCATATTGATGGTGGAACAGTTATTTACTACATTGGCGTCAACAAGGACGTTGGGTCATTATCGAACAATCTTGCTGGTGTTGTACTGCGACCGGTTGACAATAGTTTCGTTGCGGCGCCCAGTCGTGCCATCAAAGAACGGATGGTACAGTTTGTCACGGGCGGTAACATATTGGACATTAAGGAAAAATATGATATCAAGCGGGGCAAATCACTCGAATGGGCATCATTTGTCATTCGAACGATCAATGTCGACAAGGCGATTTGTGATGTGCAATTATGCTTCAAAGATGCTGCGGGTAGTTATAGTGTGGCACGCAAACATTTATTTGTGCTGCCGAGTCAGCTACTGGCGATTGATTTTTTGAAAAACAATAAATACCTCCGTAAAAAACAGCCAAAATACCTTGATATCCAAAAAACGCTTCGGATTATGCGGAGTGATTCGCTCGGGGCGGTGTTTGAAGTCGACACCTTTCCGTATTTGCCCAAAAATTACTATCTACCACTTGAAA
>CAZCYG010000153.1:0-1964 GCA_964502795.1 uncultured Candidatus Saccharibacteria bacterium
AATAGAGACTCTCGGGGAAAAAGATTCTGTAAAACAGCAAGAAACACTGAATGACGCAAAAATACTCGCTGAAAAGGCCGATAGAGAACGAGAGACGACAGAGGATCAAAAAAGAAGCCCTGCCGAAAGACGAATCTCCGGCGCTCCCTCAAAGAAAAAACGTCAGGCTGCGTATGATGCGACGTTAAAAGAAATCCGGAGCGAAATGAAACCCGGCGAGAGACTCGTTAGCAATATTATCCATAATAAAGTCGTCGAACCTGTCAGTGATTTTGTCGGTGCCACAGTTGCTCGGCCAAATGCTATGCTGAGTGGCAGTATTGTTGCATTTATATCTGTTACCATCGTTTATTTTTTGGCAAAGAATTATGGCTACCAACTATCGGGATTTGAAACAATTGGTGCATTTATTTTTGGATGGGTGCTCGGCATTATCTATGATTATGTCTCCACTCTATTCCAACACCGAAAACAAAAGTAGTAGCAGATATATTGCGCCTAGCGCAAGCGCACACTCACCTCACCAGCAGGATCTTTTTCTTGTATTTTTGCCTGGGTATCTTTTGATGGTACGCCCTCCTCACGAGCGACGATTGCTGAAGATGATCCAACAGGGGAAACCGGTGGCGTTACTGTTTGTGTGGGGTGTATGCTCGGTGGCTGCGAACCGGGCAGTGAAGTAGTCGTCTGCGGCTGAGAGGTGCTCGTATACATCCCTCCCGCTGGTACGCTCGTCTGCATCGAGCCGCCAACTGGGGAATGTGGTGGAGATATAGGTTGAGTTGATGGAACCTGTGCGCTTACAGGAAATTGCTGCGTTAATGGCTGAGCAGGTGCATTTGGTACCGAAGGATTTCTGGACGGTTGTTGGGTCGTAAGTTTCTGTCGTTTCGCAAGCCACTCATCAAGAAAAGATCCACCGCCCGACGACGGAGAAGACATTGGTGATGGCATACCCGATGCACTCGGTATGCGTGCCTGAGACGGCACAGCTGGCTTTGGCGGTTCCAGTCGGGCAAATATCTCTTTCTCAACTGCCGCACGGCTAAACCCGTATTTGGTTGCCGATAGTCGTTTCATCGCATCAGCAAGTTGGTCATTCTGCTGCACCATGGGCGGTAACAATGACATACTGAAAGGTGCCGATGGAACACCATTGATCATCACCGATGCTATAGCTTGGTAATTAGGAAGTTTAGTCAAATCCTCAGCATCAAACACGGGCTGATATTTTTTCACCATCAACTCAGCATCAGTAACACCAATACGACCACTGATCACCGTACCGACATTACCAATAATTGCTTCACGAATTTTATCTGTTAGCTGTGTCATGAATTGGTTACCAAGGACAAGGTTGAGACGGTATTTCCTGGCTTCAGATAGGATAGATTCAAAACTCTCAGTAGCAAAGTTCTGGAACTCGTCGACAAACAAACAGAAATCCTTACGTTGCTCTTCTGACATGTCGGCACGTCCCATTGCTGCCGCCTGGAACTTCATGACAAAAATCATACCTATTAACTTCGAGTTAAGCTCCCCCATCTTACCTTTTGATAAATTGACGAGCAGAATTTTATCGTTATCCATAATATCGCGAATATTGAATCCACTCTTTGTCTGCCCCATGATATTACGCATCATCGTGTTGCTCAGAAACGGACCAAATTTACTCACTACCCAACTTGTCACTTCACCTGATTCATTTGAGCGTTTTGAATCCGGATATTCTTTTGTCCAAAAATCCAACACGTTACGATCTGTCACATATTTCAATTTCGATTTCATGAATGCATCATCAACGAGCAATTTTGGAATATCAATAAACGTACCGCCATTGGGATCGGCCATCAGCAGCAATGCGCAGTTGCGGAATATATGCTCAAGTCGAGGGCCAACAATACCTGTATGCCCCGGATCATACAGGCTATACAACATATTGATTGATTCCTGAACAAGGAAAT
>CAZCYG010000154.1:0-1944 GCA_964502795.1 uncultured Candidatus Saccharibacteria bacterium
TATTGACTTTGTTAATCACGAGCATGTCGCGTCAATCGGTAGAGATACCTAAAAAAGTGCTGTCACAACTTATGGGGGCGAGCTATACATCGACATGGGAATGTTGGAGTATGCAACCGCAGAAGTGCAAACGCCCGAAGAAGTTGTACAGCAAGAACGATGGGGTGAGCAAGCCACAGAACAGACAGCAGCCAATATAGCATCCAGCCATCCTGAAATGGAAGAAGATGCACCGCCGCAGGTAATCTACAAACGAAGTGGCTACGCAAATGTCTATGGCGCAGAGAATTTGCTACTTTTACAGGAGATGAGTGTCGGCAACCATGAAAACTACTATAGTATCAGCGATTTAACGCAGCTCAATTGGGACTCTGTCATGGAAGACGGTCTCGCACCAAATCAAAACATCGCTGAACATCCCGGGGTGCGTCTCATGACATCCTACCTAGTACTCCGAAAATTATTCGATGGCGTTGGTATGATTGGCGAGAAAGGGTTTTCACTATCACAAAAACCATACTCTTTTGACTTTTCATCATTTGATCTTGTCCAAAACCATGGCGACAAACCTGCATTCTGGGTACACGACGATCGATTCGAAGCCCGCACGGGCGAAGGCAACAAATCCGACTGGGTAATTAAGGAAAAGTTCGGGTTAACGTCCCTCATGTTGCGCTTAGTCGAGCATGAGCAAGTGCCTGCTCATTTGCTGTTAAAAGACCCGAATAGCGCACTCGAAAGTATTACATACGATCCTTTTGCAGCCGTCATCCTTGAAAACGGTGATGAGCGACGCGGAATCGACACCCTCAGGGATATGGTCCACGAAGCCGCTGAATTTGCCTATGCCAATAGTGGCATACTGCCTTACGAAGAAAAGGCGATCTACGAATTTGATAAATTCTACCGGGATTTGCACACTGTTGATTTGCACGAGAACACTATAGGATCACTTGGATATCTTGATTGGTCAGCACGATTTCAATATTTTGTTGATCTGGGTGGGTCATTTAGATATATGAATACGACAGATCTGTCTCTTATCAGACACGACCTGCTATGGGATAGGGTACGGCCGAATGATATTGCACGTAAATATCTTGCACGACTTGGCGGCACTGCACTTACCATACCCGAACCAACTCCAAAGGGCAGGGCGCGAGAACGCGTAGAACTGGCACGAAGCCTTTATGCAGCTGATAATTTATTCAAAGTATCCTGGGACTACGTCGTACCAATAGGGGGCGACGACATTTATCAACTCCCAAATCCACTCGGTGGGAATTTGAAAAGTAAAAAATAATGGTAGATATAGACAAAAAAGCTTAAGTATGATATAATAGAAATCAGCTTCAGATCGGAGCTTACTGTCGGAAGGCATGTTTATGGGTAGCTACAACTGGACACCCGTCCTCTACATCGTCATCCCGGTTTTGGTGGCCTTTCTGGCCGTCCTCATCCGGGCGAAGGTCAAGGGTCGAATCTGACCCAGCACCACCGACGGCATCGACGCTCGTCCACCAAACCTCCGGGTGCGGTGGACGAGCGTTCGTCAATTCTACAGTTCGTGATCGCGGCGCTCAAGTGCCTGTTTGTATATCACTTCTAGCTTTTTGGTCTGAATCTGCTCGCTATAGCGGGCAGCTATTTTTTTGCTGGCAGCACCGAATTGCTTGCGGAGATCTGCGTCATCAAACAGACGAATGACCTTCTCGGCGATACTAGTGGCCGAATTACGCGCCACAAAGCCGTTTTCGCCATCAATCACGGCTTCGGTCACGTAGCGATCGACATAGACAATTGGCAATCCTGCGTTGGCCGCTTCGTGCACCACCAATCCCTGCGTGTCCATGACCGACGGGAACACAAACACATCCGCCGCAGCATAGGCAACGCCGAGGTTTTGTCGTGGCAACCGACCGGTAAAAGTAATACGGTCGTTCA
>CAZCYG010000155.1:0-1940 GCA_964502795.1 uncultured Candidatus Saccharibacteria bacterium
CTATTTATCACGGTATTCATCATATTGCCATCGTTCGCGCTGAGTATTGCCGGTAGGTATTTGGACGGCAAAAAATAGACATAGTCTGGTATCAGGGTTAAACCCCAAAATGAAAATGATGAAAAACATTTCATAATATCAAAAAGCAGAAACGCCCCCATCGCGGGGACGCTCCTGTAGCGTCGACCCGGTGGGGGCGGTGTACTTTTACCCGCTAGCTGGCGGGGACAACACTTTGGACTTTCCAGCCACCCTGTGGGTAGTAGGTGACCTCCATGGCAACCTTCCCTATCCCTGCGAGGTAATGGCAATAGGAGGGGTCGTCAAGCGGACAGCTGATAGCCACGCCGAACCCGTCCACCCATACATCGAGCATGTACGTCTCGATGCCACCCGGTAAAAACGCGGAACCCATCGTGACAGCTGACACTTTTCCTTCGACGACGGCTTCTTTGCCACTTACATTCCATTTGAGCCTGTCGAGCAGGGATGCATCAGCCGGAAACAGCTTTATAGCGTCGACTGGTGCTGTAACGCGTGATGCGTTCGTTAAGGGTTTGTCAGTCACGGGCTTGCTGCTGGCGGAATCTTCCGGCAACCGAGGGCTGTCGGCCATTCCGTAAGCAAGGCAAAACAGTGCCGCAACCAGTCCCCATACGAATGTTCTGAACACAAACCGTTTACTCAAGGTTCTACCTCTCACAGTCGGCCCTCGTTTGTACGCGAGGAATATATATTTTATACCACGAAAAATATTATATGTCTATAGCTTGTAATTAGTTCAACACCTTTGCAACACTCGCCGGTGTTCTGCACTGTAAGCCCAAGTGTAACCGCTCCTGGTTGTAATACGCAAGATACAAGTGCACCTTGCTGTGCAATGTTGGTGAGAACGGATCAGTCGGGCGGACGCATTCCTCCTGGATCGTGCGGTTAAAGCGCTGGACTGACAGCGGTTGACTTTCAGTTATTTGACAGGCTTTACCAACAGGATCAGTCAATATTCGTTCATGGCAGTATCATTGCAGATAGGATAACCCCAAAATCTGACGTGGATTTCACTATTATCGGTAAAATGAATGACATGTCGCCTGAACTGCGGGAAACATTGATGCCAGGTCTCATAGCTGTCAGAGGTATACGAGCAATCGATTATATCTCTACCTCTATACGCAGCCAAGATGGTCGCAAAATAAGTATGCATATCAGTGAACCTGACTTTCGTGAAACGCACCCTATTGTTGATAAACCGTACGCAACGGAGTACAGACCCGGCATGCATGCAAAAACTGGTCCCAGAAAGTATTTTCTATCTGGTGCTGATAGAGATGGTAATATTCGCTTGATAAATTTCTTGTGCGATAGCGATAGTGTGGGAAATGACGGTAGTACAATAACGGATGTCCCCCAGACAGGTAGGCTGATGCTAAAAGGGAATTCGATTTTTATTAGTGGCAAAGAAAAGACGGGCATCACTGCTGACGAAGTGATTCGCTTGAGATCAGACGGACAGCCAGACACCATGTCATCGATCGACGCTGAGGAAGTAATGATTCTTGGACTAGAGTTTGATAAGATGCTATCAGATACATCAATGTATAATGACCCAGCCGCCGAGCAACGGTTTGTCAAAAAACCTATAACAAGGAGCATGGAGACGATTGGTAAGTTCACACAAACTGACCCTACGGTAATCACTAATCGACTTTTCGGCGAATTGGCGAAACACTGGTCGAAGGTAAAACCACATAAATCACGATGAAGCAGCAATTTCTTCGCCTGTCGACCTTGCTGATAATCCGTCGACGATTCGTGATGATTTAAGACGGCTTGCGACCCTTAGTGATCCGCAAAAGACAATATATGTATTTCACGAAGCCCCATACAACACTCCTTTGGACATGATAGCCGCAGACAATAAATACATCAAAGACGACCAG
>CAZCYG010000156.1:0-1928 GCA_964502795.1 uncultured Candidatus Saccharibacteria bacterium
GCAATGGCGGCTAGCGCATCATCGGTGATCTTGATACCTTCACTTGTGGCGATTTGCTTTAAGTGGGCGGCGAGGTCGGCCTGACTGATCGCGTGGAGCGCAAAATGCTGCGTGCGGCTGATGATTGTCGCGGGGACTTTGTGCAGATCGGTGGTAGCCAGGATGAATACCACATGCGACGGTGGTTCCTCGAGAGTCTTGAGCAGCGCGTTAAATGCCGGTTTGGATAGCATGTGTACCTCATCGATGATGTATACTTTTTTGGCGGCGCTCGTCGGGGCCAGATTAACTTTGTCGCGCAGATCACGCACGTCCTCAACGCCGTTGTTGCTGGCAGCATCAATCTCGATGATATCCAAGTGTGTTGTGTCCTGGTCATAAGGCAAATTGTTGATTTCGTGCGCCAATATACGAGCAATCGATGTCTTGCCTACCCCTTTGGGACCGGTCAGCAGATATGCATGCGCAATCTTGCCTTGCTTCAGGCTGCGGGCGAGTACATCGGTAACCTGCGATTGACTAACTAGCTGATCCAATGATCGCGGTCGATATTTACGGTACAGCGCAGTGTGCTGCGTGTCAGACTCCCCATCTTTTTTCATAGCTATTCTTATTGTACGCTGTTTTGAAGTGGATCGTTGTTGTGATTTGCGTGTATGTACATAGAAAAAACCGCCGAGGGGCGGTTTTGAGTCGGGGTTACTTTATAGCGGTGCTTCGACGGCTGCCCATTGTGCGTCGGGGTTGTCTTCGGGGACGATGATCGTCACTTGATCGCCTTCGTGGAGACGGAAGAATGTCACGCTTGCAAGCAGGATGCGGTATTCTCTGCCACTGACTTCTACGTAGTATGCACCGTCATGCTGCGTTAGCGTGCCGATGACCTGCTTACGCTCGATTGGACCGATTTGCTTGTAGATGAAACTGCCGTCGTCGGCGATGGTCAGCTTTAATACGTCCCCTTCGAGCAGTTTTGATTTGCTCGCATAGTTAGCAGGTACAGGATAGTTCTTGCCATCTGGACCGACCATGACTTGTCCGTCAAAGACGCCTTCGATGACTTTGCCGGTGACGTCCTCTTGATTGGATGTTTTTGGGGTGACGACTGTACCGTCTTCACCAATGATACTAATCAGCAGTTCTTTGGCTGCAGCTAGATTTGTTTCAGCTTCCTGAATGAGTGATGTAAGGCGTTTTACTTGTTTTTCTGGTAAATCAGACATGCTCGCAATCCTTGTCTGTTTTTGGTGATAATACTTAATATATAGCAGCCCGTTGGGATTATGTCAATCGTCGGCGCATATTATCCACAAAAATAACTGTAGTCCGTGCGAAATCGTTGTAGAAACAACGGGATAAACACCGTGATCGTGCAACTAGCAGCCCACATTTTACGACCGTAGGGCGATTTAAACAATCGTCCCGCTGGCGTCGCGCCAGTTGGTGCCATCCGAATAGACCGGTTTGTTGAGGGTCGTGTCAAAATACTCTGCCCCGACACCGGATGTAGACGCTGATGGACGACCTGCCGTTGTGTAGGATTTGTGCTGGATGATACCGTACATCTGACCACCGCCCTTTGGCAGGAACGTTTCTGTGAGGAGTTTTGAGTTGTACGCAACAACAAAGATTGACGAAACACGAACCGGCTGGCTACTATACGTATTGAAGTTGGTCAGGGTGTAGCGAACCTTTGTGATTGGATTAGACCCACCATTGCCGGTACTTGCGCAGACGGCAGCGAACACCCCGGTTGATTCATTGGTGATCGTACCGCCAGTGATCCACGTTGCAGCCACACTGTCGTAATACTCGATAACGCAGTTCTGTGCGCGGAACGATGCCGAGGTGGCAATTCCCACCCACGTCGTATACACAAAAGACCGACATAACGTCACTTCGATGACCGCGACGTCACTGGTTGACGT
>CAZCYG010000157.1:0-1858 GCA_964502795.1 uncultured Candidatus Saccharibacteria bacterium
AGGATAGTATTCAAGATGCATCGATCATGCGCACACTGCTAGTCTAGTGTCGTCTGCTTGTGAAGGTGCACGTCGCGTTTGCGAACGTAGCTGGACAATATTAACATATATATTTATATATGTCAATATCTCGACTATTTGCTATAAGTCAAACGAGTCTGTTATTTTTCGTTCCAGCGCTTGATTGATTCGTGGATCACAGCTTTGGCTTCTGCGACGTCGCCCCAGCCTTTGACGATTGTCGTGCCTGGTTTTTTGAGGTCTTTGTAGTGGTTGAAGTGATTTTCAATTTGTTTAACGAGCTGTGGAATATCATCCAGGCTTTGAATTCGGTTGCCCGTATTGCGATCATCTGCAGGTACCACAACCACCTTGTCATCCACTTCGCCGTCATCTTCAAATTTCATCACGCCAATAACTTTTGCTTCCAAAAAGATACCCGTCGGCAGTGGTTCATCGGTGACTATCAGCACGTCCAACTCATCGCCGTCTTCGTCGAGTGTCTGGGGGATAAAACCGTAATTGGTTGGCTTGGCAAAAATCGCTGGCTCTACCCGGTCCAACTGCATGACCGCAAGGTCACGATTCCATTCGATTTTGTGGCTGCTGCCCTGTGGGATCTCCACAACAACGTTAATAACGCCGCTATTAACGTCGCCAGGTGTAAGAATTTGGTTAAAATCTGCCATGTTTTCTCCTCATAATTAGTCAGTGTTTCACTTCTATCTAGTATACTATACGCATGCTTATCATTGGTCATCGCGGCGCTAAAGGACTAGCACCTGAAAATACACTACAGGCATTACAGGCAGGCTATACCGCTGGTGCGGATATGCTTGAGTTTGACGTGCGACTCACTGCAGATGATGTACCTATCTTGTCTCACAACGCGCGTCTCCATGGCAGCTTTGTGAGACAGACGACTCTCGCAAGCCTTCAAGAAAAAGGCGAGGTAACAACCCTCGAATCAGTCCTTGATGCATATTGGGGCAAAATTCTTTTAAACATTCAATTAAAGCCGATGCGCGATATTAGTATTGTGTACGATATACTCGCACGTAAAGCTAAACGCTCGAAAGACTGGGATAATATCATTGTTTCATCTTTCTGGGTACGCCATTTGCGCGAATTACGTCAGCTCAGTCCTGATATTAATTTGGCACTGCTTCATAGCGTTAATCCACTTGCATTTGTCACCTGTCACCAACAATTACAATTGTCAGCAGTAGGTTGGCATCGTTTGCACGTCAATAGCCTGGCTATTGAAATAGCCAAAAAGTCACGAATATTTACCTATGTCTACACTGTCAACCGTATTGACACCGCCAAGCGGCTGGCGCGCAAAGGTGTGGATGGCATTGTTACCGACTATCCCGATAGATTAGCAAAATTATAGATGAGATGCGGTAAGTTCCGTGGTCCTTGGGACCTTTTCGATGTGATGGAGATTATCCAGGTACTCTCTAATAGCGAGAGCAGCCGTCGCCCCTTCGCCGACAGCGCTTGCTATCTGCATCGTTGCACCGCTGCGCACATCGCCGCTGGCAAATACACCTGACATCGTCGTTTCCAGATGATCATCAGTCTTGATGAGCCCCTGTTCATCCAACTCGATCGTTGTATTCTTCAAAAATTCCGTGTTTGGCTTCAGACCAACAAAGATAAATACGCCGTCAGTATCAAATTTCAGTTCCTCGCTGCCTTTTTTGGCATCGACATGTGTCACTTTGCCATCGTTGGTAGCAATTGCTGTCGGTACTACACCCAAATGAACGGTAATCTTACCCTCGTCAATGAATCGCTGCAAATCCTGTTGCAACACCTCGCTTGCCTTGACTGTACTTCGTACCAGCAGATC
>CAZCYG010000158.1:0-1852 GCA_964502795.1 uncultured Candidatus Saccharibacteria bacterium
CGCGGCAGCACTGTATAACGGCAGTATGCGACAGACATTGATCGATGATTTTTTGTCGGTGCCTGATATTATCAAAAAATTATGAAACATACGATCTGATAGACATATTTATTACAAAATAATCTGATTGCTATTGTCAAATAATAAAAAGTGTGCTATAATGGTAGTACTAATCAAGAGGGAATTCCATATCTGTCCGTATCCCCAGCTCGTGAATTTAGCCATATCAATTAATAAAAAACAGAAGTCACAACAAGTAAACAGACGACTGAAAAAGGAGATTTAAAAATTTATGGGTCAACGAAGACTCGCCAATGCTGCTCCGGATGATCAAAGTAAGCGTCCGCAGGGACAGCAGCGGCAAAAATCAAACAATACAGTGTTGAACAACACAAATACTCGCAAGGGTGAAGTATTTCGCGCACAGCGCCGTACGTCAGAAAACGTCAATTTGCGCGCCAGCCAGCACATGATCAATATACCGGTCAACAAATCGTTATATAACGGCTATGGTGGTAAGCAATTTAGCTTGGCAGATGCCAAGCGTCAACCAGCGACAAAGGGTCCCGTCCTGAAAGTTATGCCAATCGGCGGTCTCGGCGAAATGGGCATCGGCAAAAACATGATGGCAATCGAATATGATGACGAAATCATTGTGATTGACATGGGATTTTTGTTCCCAGGCAGTGATTATCCAGGTATTAACTACATCACGCCAGATATTACCTATCTGGAAGAAAACAAGCACAAAATCCGCGGCCATGTGTTTACCCATGGTCACTTGGATCACATTGGATCGTTTCGTCATTTTATTCATCGTATTCCTGCACCAGTGCATGGCAGCAAATTTACCATTGGTATGTTGCGCCGCACGATGGACGAAGCAACCAGTGGCTATGAGCCTGATTACCGTGAAATGGATCCAGAATCGCACGAACGCGTGCAACTGGGCGACAACTTCAGTATCGAACTGGTTCGGGTAAATCACTCGATCCCTGACGCGACCGCTGTGGTTATCCGCACACCACTGGGTGTGCTGGTGGATACTGGCGACTGGCGATTTGAAGAAAACCCGGTTGACGGCAAAAAGTTCGACCTGGAACGCCTGACTGAAATTGCGACCAAAGAAGGCATACTGCTGCTGATGAACGAAAGCACCAACTGTGAATCAGAGGGTACGCATGGTCACGGCGAATTTGATATTCAGCAGTCGATGGGTCAGGTGATGGAAAAATATCCTAACAGCCGACTGATCCTCAGCTGTTTTAGCTCGCAGATTCACCGTATGCAGGTCATTCTCGAAGAAGCTAAAAAGCACGACCGCAAAGTCGCGTTTGCCGGATACAGTATGATCCAAAACCTCGAAGTCGCGCTGCGTGCTGGCACGATCAAGATCCCGAAAGACGTTGTGGTCAAAATGGAAGACATCGTCAAGTTTCCTGACGGTAAAGTAACGATTGTCTGTACCGGATCACAGGGCGAATTTAACGCCGTACTGAATCGTATGGCCAGCGGTGCGCACAAGTTCATCAAGATCAAAAATAGCGATGTCGTCGTGTTTAGCAGCAACCCAATCCCCGGCAACGAAAAGTACGTTGTTCGTACGGTTGACGGCCTGATGCGCGAAGGTAGTGATGTGATTCAAAACGGCAAAACACACCTGACAGGTGTCGGTCCACTGCACCTGAGCGGTCACGGTTATTATGATGATCATGTCAAGCTGATCAATGCCCTGCACCCGACATACTATATGCCGATTCACGGTGAATTCAATATGTTGGTACATAACGCCAAACTCGCCGAAAAAGAAGCGGCAATCCCACGGGATAATATATTTGTCTGTGATAGTGGT
>CAZCYG010000159.1:0-1814 GCA_964502795.1 uncultured Candidatus Saccharibacteria bacterium
TCAGACATGGTTGAATAACACAAATAACGCTGGCGTTGCGAACTTGAACGGCCAGGGTGCTATCAGCGGTTCTGCAAAAGTTACTGGTAACAAATCACTCGGTAGCGCATCAACAGGTAGCGCATCAAATGCTGCAAGCACAACAACAAGCCTGTCTGTAAGCAACAGCGGATCTAGTGCTGCTGCTCTTGCGGGTAACAGTGCTGCGCCAAGCGCAGATTCTGCAAATGTTGATGTATCTGGCAACAACTCTGGTGCAACGGTAACCTTCGAAAACAACCACCAGACAACTGTTAACAACACTAACAACGTTGGTGTTATCAACGGTAGTCTTCAGGTTGCTGCTTCTGGCAAAGCAACCGTTAAGGGTAACAAGTCTCAAGGTTCAGCATCAACAGGTTCTGTTTCCAACAGCAACACAACAACTACGAGTGTCAGCGTTAGCAACTAATACTTGATACGTAGTTAGCAAATTCGGGAGCGGATCACCCAAATCCGCTCCCACCCAGAAAATTTGATACCGAAGGAGGCTTCCTATGCACAAATTGAAACAGACTGTCCGCACGACTCTACTGTATATATCAACGGTGGTTCTTGTGGGTGGTGTGCCAATGTCTGCGTATGCAGACAAAACGGATGCATGTTTGGCGGCTGGAATCAAAAACGCGAATTGGACAACATATCCTGTTACCGGTGAGTGTGTCAAAAAATCAGATATTAAAAAAGAGCAAAAAGCGCAGGATCAAGCGCAGCAGTCGCAGGCTGAGACGCCATCCAGCGAAACACCTGCTCCTGTTACCGAAGAAACGACGGCAGATGTCTCCGGCGATGATAGCGCTGCTACAACGAATCAGAATACAAATGTCAGTACTGATACGAACGTCAATAATAGTGTTGATGTAACGAACAATATTGCTGCCGATACAACTTCAGGCGATGCGAAAGTTATTGGAAATGAAAGCAGTGGTAGTTCGACAACGGGTGATGCAATTACGCAAACGACGGTCATCAATAGTGTTCATTCGACAGTTGGTGGCGATACGCAGGGGGTCGCGCACTTTACGGCGGACATTAACGGTAACGTCGTAGGTGACATTACTATTGGGCCCGCCATTGATGGAGCAACAGCAAATTCAACCACTAATCTGGACAGCAAGACAAATGTCAATAATGACACGAGTCTCACCAATAATGTGAATTCCAGTACGACGAGCGGTGACGCGACAGTTGCGGGCAACAAAAGTTCTGGTGACGCAACAAGCGGCAATGTTCATACGGTGGCGGACATACTCAATCTGATCAACACGATTATTGCAGCTAACAAATCATTTGTCGGCACGATTAATATCTATGGCAATCTGGACGGCGACATCCTGATATCACCAGAGTTTATCCCGCAGCTACTAGCGAGTAACGCATCCAGCAACTCGGTCATGAATTTGTCCACGTCACTAAACGTTAACGATGATCAATCAATTATAAACAACGTTGAACTGAATGCGGCATCAGGTACGGCAGCAGTTAGGGGTAACGATACAAGTGGTAGCGCCACGAGCGGTACGGCAGCAACCAATCTAACGATCCTGAATCTGACAGGACATGAGGTCAATGCAGCGAATAGTCTGCTGGTATTTGTGAACGTACTTGGCAAATGGATTGGCATGATTGTCGATGCCCCAGGTGCAACCGCTGCGGCACTGGGTAATGGCGTAACGAACAGCAGTATCAACGCGTCATCACAGGCAAATCTGAACAACACATCAGCAATCGTCAACAATGTTAATCTGGCTTCGCAGACCGGCGACGCATCGGTT
>CAZCYG010000160.1:0-1795 GCA_964502795.1 uncultured Candidatus Saccharibacteria bacterium
TTTACTCGTGCTTTGCACTCAGACAACTGGTACCTCATCACTTGGCGACATCCCAATAGCAAATGTTAGTATAGCATGTATTCGCCCCTGTTCAAACAGTGGAATAGCCTATAATGTGGCCATGCGTACCAACTCTTCCAGTTTCTTTTGAATATGTTCTTGGATTATGTGTATAAATGCTGTTTCGGGTACTTGGTCGTATGTTTTTCTGAGACTATTCATTAAGGCTGCTTTGTTCCAAATTGAATCCAGCTCTTTGTTTATCATTGGTGCAAGTAATCTTGCATGGCTGTCATATATCGCATTAAACATATCCTCTGTCTGCACGATACGCTCGTCGTGATCCGGTGTTTCGGCAAAGTACTCAATTAGATAGTTAGCAAATTCCAGACCAATTTGCCTGCAGTTGGCTAATAACGATTCGATGCTTTCCTCTGTTTGGGAAGAGTGATCGTCGTAGAAATAGTCTAAAAGTTGCTGGCGGTGTGACGCAAGTGCATCAAAGGCAATACCGGCTGCTTGCAGGCTGTGTGTCTCTTGCTCAAGATCGTTCAGTATGCCTGCGTGATAACCAATATCCCAGAAACTGTCATTTGGACGTAGGTCGCGGTCGTCGGGAAATATTTCTTTCATATTTTATCCTGTTGTCGCGGAAATGTCGGGCGTATATTCATGCCTAATTCGTTACGGAGTGCTTTTTTGAGTGATTCGAGTACCTCGAATGCAAGTTCTAGATCACGTTGTAGTTGTTCTTTCTCGTCGATTAACATGCTGCTTACAAAGCCATCCCAGTCAAATTGCGATAGTATATCATCCTTCTTTGTTTCTATTTCCGTTGTTTCGGGAGAATTATCACCGTTTGCTTCCGCTAAGTCTTCATAGATCTTAAGTAGACTCGTGCTGTCCGCTTGGATGACGGTGTGTTCTCCCTGTTCACCGGCAGCGGGCTCGTCAAATTGACAACGCGGATCTTGGCACGTATGTGACATCGAGACGGAATCACTATTCGAATCATAGAACACCATGGCTTCGCAAACTAATGGCTTGAAATCTTTGCTATCGATCGATATCGTTTTGACATGGTCGTGTTGGGAGTTGCCACCGTTTTCGACAGCCTCATCCACGTTGCTAAGTCCATAAGCATCGGTCGCAACAGGTCCGGGTAACGGTATATTCATGGTCGTTACTGTCATTACATATGTTAAAAACAGGTGTTGTTGAACGGATGTGTTATCTCTCTCGTCAACAGTACATTCAAATTTACGTTTCGCCTGTAGCTCGAACCTATTACCGTAAATCGGTTCTGGCCAATTTATATCACCCATATCAGGGTCTATTAGCCTAGCGACCACTGATTCATCAGTTTCGTTACCTACTCTTGCCGCATCCAGGGATGGAGTATCGCTTGTATCTGTGACGATGTGCATGAAATCCTGCCTACCCTGACGAAAGCTTTGGTTAATATTGGCGATTGCAACAAGCTCGTCGAATAAATGTCCGGTTGTCAGTACTTCATTGCCAAAAGGTTGTTCGTATAGATTATCAGCCATAGACTCTACATATCCGGCTCAACTGTGTTGCGCCACTGCTTGCCAATGCGGTTGGCTACGTAGACAGCATTGGTCATGAAATATTCAGTGCTATCTACATCGTTCGTTTTTTTCGGTGCTTGGTTCATGGACGTGGATCGAGCTTGCGACGACGTATCTCTTACAAGGTACTCTTCTGCCGCAAAAAACAAAAGGTGCCCCATATAGTTAGCCCCTGAATTTCTTGACATTTCAGAGTTTAGTTG
>CAZCYG010000161.1:0-1785 GCA_964502795.1 uncultured Candidatus Saccharibacteria bacterium
AACTGGGGACACAAGGCTCTTCAGGCCTCTGCTCTACCAACTGAGCTAAAGAGCCGTATTGGGTGTAACTATTGTAATGTGTAAATGCTCTGATTCCAAGTTCGGCCTGGTCTCTGCTCTACTATTGTTTTCTGGCATCCTTCGGATGACGAGCTAAAGAGTCGTATTGGGTATCATTATTGTAACGTGTAGGTACTTTGCTTCCAAGCTCGGCCTTGGCCCTGCTCTACGAATATTCGCGTTTCACGCAGGAGCTAAAGAGCCGCGTCAGCATTCACTTTTGAGTTTTCGTTTACAAACGAGTTTGAAAACTGTCACTCATCGTTATGTTTCCTTTCAAATCATCAAACAGCTAAAGCTTTGTTTAATGATTTGGGTAGAAACGCAGTTAGCTACAAAGGATATTCTACTAGAGGTCGACATTTTATTCAAGTTACCATGATTACATCGATTTTTTCTCCAAAATTTGCTATAATGAAAACACCAAAAAGTATAATTTAAAGGGGAAGTTCAGAAATGACAGTATTGTGGATTATTATTGCAATCGTTGCCGTGCTAGCTATATTTATATGGGCTACATACAATGGGTTGGTCACACTAAAGATTCGTGTAGATGAAGCATGGAGTGATATTACCGTACAGTTGAAACGTCGTGCTGATTTGATCCCAAACCTTGTTAATACCGTTAAAGGGTATGCTAAACACGAAAAAGGTGTATTTGAAGAGGTTACAGCGGCACGCTCAGCGATTGTGAACGCAAAATCACCAAAAGAAGCTGCGGCTGCCGACAATATGCTCACCGAAGCGCTGAAAAGTGTTTTTGCCGTTGCCGAAGCGTACCCAGACCTAAAAGCCAGTCAGAACTTTAGTGAGCTGCAACAAGAACTGGTTGATACGGAGGATAAAATCCAAGCTGCTAGGCGGTTCTACAACTCGGGCGTTCGTGACCTCAACACGAAGATTCAGCTTTTCCCTAATAATATCTTTGCAGGCATGTTGGGATTCAGGGAACGAGAATTCTTTGACGTTGACGAGTCTGAACGCAAGACTGTCGAAAAACCAGTTGACGTTAATTTTGATAAATAATCCTCACAATACGGAGAACAGCAAGTGTACGGAGCTATTGCCGCGAATAAACGCAATACCTTTCTGATTATGGCCGCGTTTGTTGGCTTGATCAGTGGTATAGGCTACTTGATCAGCCTGTATTTTGGCGACACGTCGATCACGTATTGGGTAATCATCGGATCAGCTATTTACGCACTATTTCAGTACTTTGCTGCGAGCAAGCTGGCGGTTGCTGCAACTGGCGCGCAGGAGATAGAAAAGCGTGACAATCCGCGGCTATATCGGATTGTCGAAAATCTGGCGATTACCACAGGCATGCCGATGCCTAAGGTTTATATTATTAATGATCCTGCGCCTAACGCATTCGCTACTGGTCGTGACCCGAAACATGCGATTGTTGCGGCAACGACAGGCATTATGGACATCATGGACGACCGTGAACTAGGAGCAGTCATGGCCCACGAAATGGGGCACGTGCAGAATTACGATATTCGTGTCAGTATGATTGCTTTCGGACTGGTGAGCGCGATTGGTATTTTGTCTGATGTTGCACTGCGGATGTTTATATGGGGCGGCGATAATGATAATCGAAACTCTGGTCCGCTTGTTATTATTCTTGGGGTAATTATTGTGGTATTGGCACCAATTATGGCAGCGTTGATTCAAATGGCAGTTAGTCGTCAGCGCGAGTATCTGGCTGATGCAACAGGTGCTATG
>CAZCYG010000162.1:0-1776 GCA_964502795.1 uncultured Candidatus Saccharibacteria bacterium
CTACTGTCTTTGGTAATGTCTGTGAAAAGTATAGCAAATTGGTGTGAAAAGTCAATAAGCTAGAATCCCTCAAGGGTGATGCCAGTTTTGTCAGGGACTTTGCGCGCCCAATCAAGTAATCTCTCAAATTGTGCATCGCGAGCCGCTTGCTCTGTTTCGCTTGTATCGATTCTGCGGATAAAATCATCCATTGTACTGATGAGGTGATCCAGACGATCTTTGGTAGACATGTTTTCTTCAACACGTTCAAGCCGAGCATCTAGCTTTTGGAGATAGCTAAAGATCTTGTCGAATCGATCGTCGCTCATACAATTTAATATAGCATGCGCCAAACCCTTGCGGCGGTTATATCATTTTTGGGCACGATAATATACAAGGATCGCCAATCCTGCCAGGAAGACAACGAGACCGAGCGGGACAAATATGTACGACGCCCACCAACTAAGGAGCAATAGTAGCATCGCAGCGGTAATGAAGATCTTTCCTTTTTTGTTGCTTGCATACAAGGCCAACGCCACGGCAACAATAAAAGCAACGAACGAAATTGCCGACATAACAGCGATGAGACTATCGTATACTGCAACTTCTGACTGGTCATTTGTGGCAATATGGTAGATATCGGCTATGACAAGCAAGATGTACGGATTTGTAAAGATTGCGACAGCAAAGCAATGGGATGCGATAATTCGGAGAGTTCTTTTGGTATTCATACGTATAGCATACCAGATTTAAATTCTTCGGCCCGACACGTACTAGTGGATTTGCTGCGTAGCAGGTTTGCGTGTAGCAAGGACCGCGATCAACAAGTTAACGATAAACAGATATGTAATAAACGCATAATTCTCAAACGTATACGTATGGATTGCCAAAATACCAATACCAAAACCAACGGCGCTAATGGCGAACGCAATCCAGCTCTCGGTTTCGGGGTGTTTGTATGATTTGATGATTGTCGGCATGCTGGCTAAAAGATCGGCGATGAGCGTGATCAGGATGGCAAGATTCGGTTCTTTGGTGACCGCCCATAATATGATTCCGCAAATAGCTGCTGCCATAAGGTAATAATCGCGTGGTTCAGTTTTCCAGTAAGCTTTTCTGTTTAAAAATGATGCGGCGACGATCAAAAATGGTGTAAATCCAGCGGCAAACGATGCCCAGGAAAGTCCTTGGACACCCTGTGCCTGCTGGGCGATAAAAATAATCATCGGAAATAGTCCCCATAGGAACCAGCTGACCCTATTGGGTTTTGCCTTGCCAATAATCGTTTCATATAGATAATAAAACCCTCCTGCTGATGCAATGACGGCTCCAATGATAGCGAAATATTCAGGAAGCATATTATTCCAGTGTAGCAAACTCAGAGGTGTTTTTTGAGATTATCAGCACTCTCGATGAGTTTTTTGTTGCCTGATTTTTTGGCATACGCAGACATGCGGCTGACAGTACCAGCGTGCTTTTTGATTGATTCGGTGGTCAGGTTTGTCGGCAACTTTGCCTGCTCGGCAAAAAATAATGCTTCGTAGCACTGTTTTACCAGCGTCTGATCACCGTAGTGTTGAAATGCTTTGATAGCATCGTGATAGCGATGTGTATTGAAGTGTGAAACACCTTCGCCGTGGTAACTGTTATGGATCAGTTCGTCACGCTTTAGTGCATGCTGCGCAAAGCGTCGTGCTGCTGCAAAGTTGCCGTGTTGCATATGATAAACTGCGCCGTTATGCCCGACAACCGCAAGTAGCTCCATATTTTGACTTGCTTTGGCGAACTTTAATGCTT
>CAZCYG010000163.1:0-1771 GCA_964502795.1 uncultured Candidatus Saccharibacteria bacterium
CTATTTGTCTACTGCCATCTTCACCATATGCGCGCAGCCAGGAAGAGCTCAAGTAACCAACGTCCGATCCGGTATTCTTTATTACGTAAGAAATCATCGCAATTTTCTTATCTTTTACCTTCTCTATTTCGTTTTTATTTTTCGTCTCACAATCTTCTTTTGGTTCATAATTTGGTGATGCCTGTCCTGCAAAAAATTCCCCTGATTTTGGATTGAATATCCCACCCTCAAGCAACCCAGAACAATCTTGGATTTCCGGTGACACGGGCGTCTCATCATATACAACTGTCATCTTATACTTACCATACTGAAACTCCTCACCGGATTTATACGTATGAGTAATGCTGTCTATAAAAAGTCTCCGATATCCAATAACTCCATTTGGGAAAATAGTCGATACCGTAATCACGATCAGCAGCATTATAATAAATATAGTCAACGAATATCGAAATAATTTCTGCTTATTTACTCTTGTCTTCATGGTATGATAATACACTTATCATACTACTTTTTCACGGCTTGCATTCCATTATTATTGAACTTGGCTGGGTGATTGGTAGGTAGGGAATTTTTGCTATAATACCCCCAATGGCAATCTATTTCTTACGTCACGGCGAAAGTATGGCAAATGTGGCAAATGTATTTGCAGGTCAACGTGAAGACTCTGACCTCACCGAGCGCGGTATCGAGCAAGCAGAGATTGCAGGTGTACATCTAGCAGATGCCAATATACATAGGATCATCAGCTCAAGCCTCACCCGCACGACCAAAACCGCCAAGATCGCCGCGAATGCTATCGGAATTGATGACATAACAGTTGACGATCGGCTACTTGAATACGATATGGGCAGCCTGACTGGCAAACCACGCCAAAAAATAACCTCTCAAGAACTCATAAATGCCGATGGCGCTGAAAAGATCACAGATTTTCAGTACAGAGTGCTGTCTATCCTGCACGAAATCAAAGACTCACCCGACAATATACTTCTTGTTAGTCACGCTGGTGTCGGACGTATTATCGAAGCAACCAAGCAACAAATGCCGGTGGATACGTTTTATAGCATCCAACCATACCCTAATGCCCAAGCAATTAAACTTGACCTTGCTTGGTTAAAATAAAGCAACAATCATTATTACTGCGCCCAAGTAGCCCATGTGTCCGTTGTCTGAGTGTAGCCAACCTGACTTGATCCTGACGACGATACTAAAGCACACGTATCTGCTCCATACAATTTTGTCGCGTTTTCACTCACCTGACCGTTTACAACCTTGAAGTCTTTTTTGGATTTTGATCTCACACCAATTGCATACTGATTCGTGGTCGTATTGCGACAATAGTATAGATTATTCTCAGCTATATCGTAGGCAGACTTGTTAACCTTGATATCAGTTGTTGTTGCCAACGCTTGATACACTCCGCTTGATAATGCTGTCTGCATCTCTATTTTCTTAATCATCGTTTCCAAGTCATTTTTGACAGATGTATCAAAAGCTCTGTTCTGTACGCCATTATAGGCAACGATGACGATCGTGGCCAATATGCCGATGACAACAATAACGATCAAAAGTTCGACAATCGTAAAGCCCCTTGGTGCACTATTGAGATTCATATCAGTAATTGCAGATTGATGCCCTTCTACCATTAGTTTAGCATAAGCATTAATAATTAAAAAGGGATCTATTCTTTGTCTTTTTTCTTTGGTGTCTTTAGTGTCAAAATATCATATAACGCATAGATGAGTGCCAGCGTAATAATCATATTGCGGTTTTG
>CAZCYG010000164.1:0-1731 GCA_964502795.1 uncultured Candidatus Saccharibacteria bacterium
TGCTTTTTAGCGTTTGAGGTAAAGAATAGACTGAGGTTTCGTTCATTGCACCAAGTGATAATTTCGTCCCAGATCACGCCGCCGATGCCTTTACCTTGTGAGTTTGGGTCAACAACAAAATCTTCTAAATATGCTTTATGACCAGCGCCGGTACCGATAGTGATAGTAAGTGTTGCGGCACCAACGATCCGGCCGTCTTCGCGCGCAACAATTTGCTCGTGATGAGGTGAGTCGATAATTTCACGCAATAACTGTTCGTCAACGGGATCGTCGGTAAATCGCGTCGATAGGGCCGGAAGTAACTTACCAATATCGATGGCGTCTTGTGCGGAATAGGTGGTTAGTCGTTCAACTGTGATCATGCTAGTTCTCCTACGATTTGTTTTGCGCTTGGGTCGCTGGGTGCTTTGATAGTTAGGCCGATTGTGGGCTCGAGGATTTCGACAACAGGATTGCTGGGTGTGCCCGGCTGGATGGCAATATAGTCGCCTGCCTTAAATTCAAATTCTTGCCCGTCGACGGTACCGCGACAGCGTCCAGCAATAAAGATTGTGCACTCATATGTTGAGGATTTTTTGGTTGGGTGAGTGGTTGGCCCAACGGGAAACTCCCAATATTTAACCTCAACATCGCTAGTCTTGGCGGCACCCTCTTCGATAAATGTACCGATGAACCAGCCGCGGTGTTTTGGCGCATCATCTTTGTAGTTGCCAATATGGTAGGTCATTTTCGTTTCTCCAGATATGCCAGGACAGTTAGTATGGATGAAATGGTAACTCCATCGGTTATTTCGCCGTGGAGAATCATATCGCGCACTTCAGTTAGGGGAAGCTTTCTTACCTTTAATATTCCGTCGATAGGATCTAACTCATCTGATACTTTCTTGAGACCTGTCGCCAGACAAATACGACCTGTGTGGTCAGAATAGCCCACGGAGACATGAATAGTAATAAGTTCTTCTATAGATTCGGCCTGAATCCCAGTCTCCTCAAGTAGCTCGCGTTTGGCGGCATCAATATATGATTGACCATCGATTGCTCCTGCAGCGATCTCCCAGCTCTCTTGTTGTGTGGTGTAGCGTTCTTGTAGTGATATGTATGTATTTCCATCATCGTCCACGGGGACCACGAATACACTAGGACTTTTGAGTGACACGACTCCGTATACTCCATCGCTACCGTCGGGTCTGATGACTTCGTCTTCTTTAACAATTATCCAAGGGTTTTCATAGGTAACCTTGGATGATTTTGTCTGCCAATGATTCATTATTGCCCTTGTTCGGCGTACTTGGCTTCGACCTTTGCTTTTTCAGCTTTCCACCAATCTTCGTTGGCAGTGTACCAATCTATTGTTGCCTGTAAGCCGGCACGAAGGTCGGTGTATTTTGGCTTCCAGCCGAGTTCCTGACGAAGTTTCGTTGCGTCAATCGCGTAACGCATGTCGTGACCCGGGCGGTCGTTGACATGTTCGTAGGCATCTTTTGGTTTGCCCATGAGTTCGAGAATCGTTTCAAGTACGTATTTGTTGTTTTCTTCGCCATTGGCGCCGATCAGGTACACTTCGCCGCTGCGACCTTTGTCAATGATGGCGTGCACGGCACTGTTATGATCGTCGACATGGATCCAGTCGCGGACATTTTCGCCTGCGCCGTATAGTTTGGGTGAAATACCGCTAAGGATATTCGTGATCTGGCGAGGGATGAACTTTTCAATATGTTGGAACTGGCCGTAG
>CAZCYG010000165.1:0-1688 GCA_964502795.1 uncultured Candidatus Saccharibacteria bacterium
CAAAACCTTTTTAAGCGCCGGGATGAGAATATCCAGATTTTTCTCGGCACCTATACGGCCAATATTGGCAAATACCAGATCATCCGGCGCAATATTCCATTTTTTGCGAAATGCCCGTACCTCGGCCGTCGTCGGGCGGGGCAGAGGATCAACGCCAGTCGGTAGTACGGTCACGTCATAATAATACTCGCCGCGCCATGACTCCAGTTGTTGTTTGCTTTTGCGGGACACCGCGAGCACCTCGTCGCAGCGACTATAGACAAGCGCCATCAGGTTCTCAATGACATCCTGCCCCCATTGCGCCACACCCAGTTGCGGGCGATAGCTTCGCAGCAGTGTCCTCGTGTCAATACCGTCAAATTTAACGGTAAACGGTAGTGTCAACGTAAATGCCAATACGCCCGGCAGTACTTGCGGATACAGCTCGACATACTGATACAGGTCCGTGCAATGCTGTCCCACTAATACGGCGTCGGTCCGCTGAGCTGCGTACACGCCCATCATACCGATCTGCAGCGGAGTAAAGAAGTGGATGACATCAAGGTCTAATTTGCGAATTCGGCGCACTTCAACCGGAGGAAAAAATACCGACAATCGATTGTCGTCAAACAACCCTGACGGAATACTGCGAAACCGAATCACATGATCGTCGTATTCGTTCGGATCGTTGTTGACCTTTGGGCAAAACACGAATACTTCATGTCCCAGGGCTTCTAATTCTTTGCGCGTACTGTCGACAACCTGAACGATCCCGTTCATCGCCGGGTGATAGGTGTCGGTAAACAGGCCGATACGCATAAACTGTTATTAGTATACCAAACTGCGGTACAAGTCGACGTAGCGCTCGGCTGCCGCCGTGCTGTCGAACCGTTTGGCAATACGAGCCGTCGCCCGCTGCTGTTCCTGATAAAATTTAGTGTCATTTTGTAAGCGGACCACGGCATCGGTGAATTCGTCGGTATCCTGACAGCGAATTGCATCATGCTTGAATGTGTCATCGTACTCCGGCAAATCACGCAAGATAATAGGTAGCTGCGCACCAGCCGCTTCCAACACGCACATCGGGTGGTTTTCCTGCTCGGCAGGCAGGCAAAACACATCTGCGGCATGCAGGTAGGTAATGACATCATCATGGGGAATAACCCCTGTAATCTTCATGTTGCTTGGCGTATTTTTCATCAATTCATTCATTTCGCCGTGGTCCGCCCCCAGCTGACCAAATGGGATGCCGCCAATCCAAATAAACGTCACGTCAGGTAATCTTTTCGCCATTTCAACAAAAACGTCAAGACGTTTCCGTGGTTGGACCTGGCCGTTACCCAGTACAACAAACGCCTTATCATCAATACCTAACTTCTGCCGTGCTTTGTTTCTGCTGTTTTTGCCAGGTGCATATTTCGCCATGTGAACGGTATTGTAAAATGTCTCGATTTTTTCATGAGATACGCGTAGTTCCTCATGCAGCGTTTGCGCGACCATGCCGGACACGGCCAGCACTTTGTCGGCGCGGTTGTAATACCAGCTCATGTACCAGCGAGCCATCGGCGACCAATATTTAGCTAAAGCCAGCGACCCGATAAAGGACGCAGGGACAATATGCGCTGTGACGACTTTTTTTACATCGCTTTGAAACAACTTCCGCCAGGTTCGATTGCCAATGGTATGCATGTGGATAATGTCACACTCAA
>CAZCYG010000166.1:0-1649 GCA_964502795.1 uncultured Candidatus Saccharibacteria bacterium
CTTCGAGAATTACAACATCGACTCGCGTTGCATAACCCGCAATTGCTTCGTCGATCGAATTATCAGCAATTTCCTTAATAAGATGATGGACACCATCATAGCCAGTACTGCCAATATACATGCCAGGGCGCTTACGAACTGGCTCCAATCCCTCTAGGACTTGGATTTGTGACGCGTCATAGGCGTCAGCTTGTTGTTTTTGTACCATTTTCCCTCACTGATTAGGACTCTTAGGACTTTTCAGCCATTTACATTTACTCCATTATACCGCAAAGCTATTACTCACTCAAGCTCTTGTATTGAACACAATTCTTATGCTAATCTATAGCGTAAGAGGTTGAAAAACAAAAAACAACATGTTCAAAAAACTCGTGTCGAATCTTACATTTAGCCCCGCTTTAATTAGTGAGGTTGGTTTCTATGCCAGGCGACTCAGAGAAGAAGAGGTTACCCAACGCTTCACCCTTCTCTTTGTTGCACTTGCTCTCACCATGCAGTCTTTGGCCGTATTTTCTCCGCCAGAATCAGCAAATGCGTCAAGCGAACAAGACATCATACGAGGTGGCGTCAGCAGTCTTGATGATTTACTGGTGCAATATGATCAAAATAAAGAGGACGTCAAAGATATATATAGTGCGGTTGGCATCACTCGAAGCGAAATCCTAAACGCCAAACCTGCTGTTATACAGGCGAAAGACACGATCTATCTGATGACACGATACGGAAAAATGAGCAGCGATGAGCGCGAGGTAAGCATTTCGTACGCCAAAAGTAGCGGCGGAATGGGCATACGGTATTTTAGTCCCATAGCCAAAAAGAATGCCGATCCAATCAGCTTCCAAGGATGGACCGGGCACTCAACAGCGCTCGGGTGGTTCGGTATTATAAAAACAAACGGTGGAATCGTTACTCAGGGGATACCAACAACGATCAACTCGAACAACACGACTGGACACGGTATCATAAAGACCATCACTGCTTTTAGCCTGTCGCATAACGATACGATTACCGAATCATCTCAATTCAATCCCCTGGATAAAGTAAGTTATTCGTTAAAAATAACTAATTCGGGCACAGCATCAGCCACCGTCCCTATTGATGTGCGCATAGCTGATATTCTTGAGTACTCTACTCTTATTGATGGCGGCGGCGCCACGTTTGATCAATCGAGCGGCACACTTAGCTGGTCACAAATCCAACTCTCTCCCGGACAGTCAGAACAACGTACTTTTGCCGTACAAATGAATTCATCTTTTGCAGCAACGGCACGAGGTAGTAGCAACCCAGCATCATATGACTGCATCGCCGCTATATCCTTTGGCAACAGTCTTGAGACTCCCGTCAGCTGCCCCACACCTAAATTAGTGGAGAGTATCTTCTTCCAGCTACCAAGCATTGGCACAACCGGCAACATCATATTTGCATCCATCATTATCGGGTTCGTTGGGTTCTTCTATGCACGTACCCAGCAGATGAAAAAGGAAATCCAGATTATTCGCCATAACTTCAACAGCGGTGCGCTATAGGGAACTATCATGCCAAAAGAAACCCTGTCACATAACACCCATGAACATATACATACTCCCGAGGACCGCTATGATGAGATCGCAGCTGAAACTGAATCCGTAAATGAGACGAATAAAATAGAG
>CAZCYG010000167.1:0-1616 GCA_964502795.1 uncultured Candidatus Saccharibacteria bacterium
CTGGAACGAGATGCGTGGGACTATGCAAAAGCCACACTTGCACCACTGTACAATATTACTGTCTCCGATGACATTATCCAGGATAATCTTGACACGTACCGCGCCTGGCTTCATGCTCGCAGCATTTGCCCCCAGTGTGACATGACAGGCATACAGGCTCATGGCCAGCACTACCGTTGCCTGGGGTGCGGGCACACATGGCGCTCTAACGAAGCCCGCAGACAGGCACTTCGTCGCTATAGCGTCACATCAAAATAACCCCATATACAGGGGTTATTTTGACACTAGAATAGGATTACCTAAGCAGCTTTTTGAGCAGTATTATTTGTTGTAGATTTTTTGCCACGGCGGCTAATACGGCCACCTTTTGCACCAGCAATACGTGCCAGATCAGGATTAGCGGCAAAGCCACCAGTATGACCATTCTGACCACCTTTTGCACCGATTTTTGCATAAAAATCAGAACCAAATTTTGCTTTATTCGTTGCAGCAGCTTTCATGCCGCCAGCTTTAGTCCCTGCCATCTTGGGTCTCCTTATATTAAAAAGGCTCGACACTAACAGCGGTCGGGCCCTCCTTATTACCTCACATAACTCATATATGGTATGTGTATAATCTCATTTTAGCATAGCATAGACATTTTGTCAATATTTACAATGAGCATTTTCATTATAATGCTAGTGTTGCATATATTCAGCTGGTGCTATATCATAGATATAGTTCGTATTATTACGCGAATCCAGATCAATTGCGTGATCAAAGGAGCTCATTAACATCCGTTGCGGTAGCTAAATCATCTGTAGATTGGTGTGGATCATCTATTTTCTCGCGACAAAACGTAATATCATTACGTTGCGGAGCAAAAAATTGATGAGATGCGGCAAGATCAGATTATTTAGCCCGCAAATGGGTATTAATGAGTTCCATAGGCACCTGTTTGGACTTATCAAAACAAATAAGTAAGTCCAGCCAAATCAAAACGACCGTCTCTGCGAGAGCGGTCGTTTGTTTTATTTGTGCAGATTACTTTATCATAGCCCACATAGCATCACGATTGCGCGCAAATTGCGGATCAGTATGGCTACCGAGTTCAATCAATACACTCGACACGCCTAGCACCTCACCATAATAATCATCCGCCGTACCGCTGACACTATAGTCAAATGTATTAGACACCCCGGTTGTATTACTGTACCCACTCAGCCGCGCATAGGTTGACGCTCTTGTCAGCGAATCTCCCGCTTGGTTTGCCACCAACAGACCACCGATACTGTGATACGACAAGACAAGGCGCGGCTTGAGACGAGCGACATACCCTGCAAGCGCTTGTGACTCTGGCTCGGATAGCGCGGTCTTGCCACCCCCACCGGGAAACGGCGTATTATCAGTCGTCGTGATATCGCTTCGCCAATCCGACGTTGCAAAATTACGGTTTAGGTCAACGTTATTGGCATTCGTTCGCGTTCCCACCGCATACCCATCAGGGTTCGCAACTGGGATAATGACCACTGTCTTGTCTACAGGAATCGATCGTGGATTCATTTCCAATTCATCAATCCAACGCAGCATCAGCGCTCGCGTACTAACCTCGTTGCCATGGATCGTGCCAGTATAAA
>CAZCYG010000168.1:0-1556 GCA_964502795.1 uncultured Candidatus Saccharibacteria bacterium
CTTGCTGATATATGCCTGCCCTCATGTCAGGTGTCGCAAGGACACGTGTCAATTCGCCACTCTTGTTTCGCAATTTCATCGCATAATTGGTTGGCATGCTCTCAACATCCGGTACCAATACATCATGCAGAGCTTTGCCAAACATCTCAATATCAACGTCTCTGGAAAAATGACGAGCTATATCCTCTGCACGAGCATGTTTATTCTCTGGAATACTCAGCTGTTCTATGCGTCCAAAAACCACATCCCAATCTGCTGGTGTATCATGAGCTTCCGGTTTATAAATAAGGGTTTCGGGCATGTTTATTTTGTTACTTTGCTACTGTATAATTTTAGCATAAAAGCAATAAAAAATCAAGTCACAAACCCGTGACTTGATGCTGAATCGCCAATTTCCTACTACGCCAGGCCCAAATGATGCTTCACCCGGTCAACCACGTCACCGATCACAACCTGTGACTTGACCAAATAATCATCGACACCCAGGGCTTCGGCACGCTCCTTATCCTTTGCCTGGCTGAGCGCGGTCAACATAACCACACGCATATTCGCCGTTTCGGGAGTATTGCGCAGGATATCGAGCACGTCGAACCCGCTGATTTTTGGCATCATCGCATCGAGCAGCACGAGGTCTGGTTTGAACTCTTTGGCAGCCTGCAATGCCTGTTCACCATTATTGACTTCATAGATTTCAAAATCTTCCAGTTCCAGCCGCGAGCGATATACCGCCGCGAGCGCGATATCGTCTTCGACAAGGAGTATTTTCTTTTTTGTTTGTTCCGTCGATTGATCTTGCATACGCTTATTATTGTAGATTGTAGATAGTAAATAGTAAATAGGATTTGATATTGGTAGTTAGTATTATACAAACGACCACATACAATATACTACTTACTAAGCGCTGCTTTTGCGGCGTCCATTTGCGGATCGCGACCCGCATTGGCATCATCAACCGTTAGTTCAACCGTTTTATTTGGTTTGATACCTTCTTTGTTGATGTTTTTGCCATTTGGCGTATACCACCTAGCAACCGTCACTTTGAGTATTGATCCATTCGCCAGTCCAATTGGCTGCTGCACGCTGCCCTTGCCAAACGTCTTTTCACCAATCAACGTCGCCGCGCCATTGTCTTGCAGGGCACCTGCCACGATCTCACTGGCACTAGCGCTTGATCCGTTTACCAGTACAACTGTAGGGACATTCTCAAGCAATGGATTACTGCCGGATCGCAGTTCGTCTGTTACCTTCCCGCCCGTGCGTTCGCTGACAACCACTTTATCACGCAACCATATTCCAGCCACTTCTTGAGCTGAAGTCAGGAGTCCACCGCCATTCCCCCGCAAATCCAATATCACAGCCTTGACACCTTTTTCTTTGAAGCTTTGCGCAGCTGCTCTGGCATCGGCAGTCGTTGTCTTGTCAAAGCGGTTTAGCGTCATGATGCCTATTTGTCCATCAATCTTGCTCTCAACACTTGGCGACGTTATTTTTTCGCGCGTGATCGTAAATTCTTTGGGCTGACCATCGCGCAGTACTGTTATTTTGACAGTTGTGCC
>CAZCYG010000169.1:0-1550 GCA_964502795.1 uncultured Candidatus Saccharibacteria bacterium
CTTACAAGGTACTCTTCTGCCGCAAAAAACAAAAGGTGCCCCATATAGTTAGCCGCTGAATTTCTTGCCATGTCAGCGTTTAGTTCGGGTAGTGATTCGTCATTTTGTACGGCAGCGTCACTGAGGATGATCGCCCCAACAAGCTCATCAAATTGTTTGTCAAACGCTTCTTTGATAAATTGTCCATCTTCACGTGTAGCCGATTGGGCGAGTATAGCGATCGCTATACGTTCGGTATCTTTCTGTTCACTCGGCGTTTGCTTGATCTCTCTGTCTGAATAGTCGATCTTTTTGATAGCGCTAACCGAACTTACGCCCCATGCGGTTAGTTTGTAGCGTGCAATCGGGTCGGGGCTCATGCCAGGTATAAAATGCTCAAGAAAGTAATGAATGCCACCTCTGTTGCCATAATCTTTCTTTTCCAGTCTATAGTAATACGCTGAATCATCCATGGGCCACTGCGCAACTTGGGGTCGGATATTTTCATTGTTGAGATGTTGTTTTTGGCCAATCTGGCCAATGATCGCATTAGCCAAGGTCACAAATCGTTGCCCAGGATTAATAAAGTTGTAGGTAGGCTGTCCTGGTATTTTGTCAAATTTTTCCATCGTCGCACTCTTGGTGCATCTACTATAAAATATAATTATCATAAAGTAAACATGATGGATAGTGAAAACTTCAGACTTGCTATACTATATCCATGCTTGACCATCATATTCAGCGACAGATTTTGTATGATTTGGCGTTTAGTGATGGTCTGCGATTTTCAGAATTAAAGCCGGATACATTGGAAAACAAAGCGTTTCAGTACCATTTGAAAATTGTGATCCGTGAAGGATTTGTACAAAAAACGGACGACGGACTGTATAAATTAACGGTTGAAGGGCAACGTATTTGGCGCGCATCGCAAAACAATCGAGATAATTTGATCAATCGTGCCTACTCTGTGTTGCTCCTTGCTATCCGCCGACCCGCAGACGGCGCATGGCTACTGACCCGGCGCAAGACGCAACCGCTACTTGGACTCACGGGACTTATTGCTGCTCAGCCGCGTTCTGACCAGGAGGTTGTGCAAACAGCCGCGCAGGTATGTCGAGAACAAACGGGACTGACCGGTACGTTCGTAGTGCATGGCAACGGGTATTTCCGAATCTACCGCGCGGGTGAACTCGAAAGTTTTATTCATTTTACTCTCCTGCAATGCACTGATATTCAGGGAGAGTTGCACCAAAACAGTGAACAAGCGGAATACTACTGGGATACGGATCCCGATTGGCAGGCACCGGATATGCTACCGAACATGCAAACACTTGTTGAAATGCTGCAAGCTCCCGCGGGGTGTTTTGTTGAGAAAACGTTTGATATTTGATGGGCCGTTTACTGGTGATGATACTCATTGCTTTGCTCCTTTACTAACCTTATGTACTTAGTATGGCTTTTTGACAAAACATTAGCAGTGAACATTTTTTCACCTAATTAAAGCACCCCATACTTTGAATATGGGGTGCTTGGCGGGTAAGAAATATGTGAGTTATGAGATACGAACAAGT
>CAZCYG010000170.1:0-1546 GCA_964502795.1 uncultured Candidatus Saccharibacteria bacterium
TATCCATCAACGGGACCATAATACGCCCACGAAACAAATCACCGCCAAATCGTTTTGTCAGCCCTGCATCGTTTAATTCTTTGGGCGAATAACCTTTTTTCGTCAAAAAACGTACTAACGCGTCACCCACATCAGGTGCGTACCCTATACGAAAATCCTGGACTACTTTTTTGTTGAGTCCACGTTTTTTGAATATATATTCCTGCGCATGGCGATTACTTAGCAAACTCTTTTGATAATATGTTGCCGCTAATTCATGTGCCTGCAATAGCCGCTTTTTCTTTTTTGCCAACTCTTGCGAGCCGCTACCCTGATAGAGAGACAGGTCAACACCTGCCTGGCGTGCCAAATGTTCCAATGCCTGACGAAAGTCCATTCCTTCGACTTCCATGACAAAACTAAAGACGTCACCGCCCTTGCCAGAACTAAAATCATGCCAAATATGTTTGTCAGGACTGACAAAAAAACTCGGTGTTTTCTCGCCGCTAAACGGACTAAGCCCCTTGAAATTCCGCCCGGCACGCTTTAACTGGACGTATTCACCAATAACATCCTCAATGTTCAGCCTAGCTCGTACTTCCTCTTTAGCGTCCTGCATATTCCTAGTATATGGTAGGTAGTGGATAGTAGATAGTATTTATGGTTAAATAGGTGCAAATGGATCCAAATCAACAACCTGGTCAACCGCAACCACCGACGCCGGAATCACAACTCCCGCCAACACTACAGCCATCTGTGGACTCTCAGCCAGCATACCCACCTCAGCAGGATCCTACACTCACACCAGTGCAACCAGTCACACCCCAAACACCCAGCACCTATAGCAATACATCCGCACCAAATTATGATCCGAATTATCTTGATTCGATTGCCCCTCCACCGCCCGCACCCAAATTTTTTAGTGGTAGTTTTGGCAAAATATTTTTCGGCTTGCTTGGACTATTGTTCGTTGCTGTCAGTATTATGGTCGCCTTTAGTGGCAAAGATCCGTCAGCAGATCTCCAGCAGGTAGCTGTTCGTCTAGAAAATTTCTCAAAAACAGCTAAAACGGTTCAAAAAAGTCTGGCAAGCAACAACCTGTCTGATACAAACACCGAGTTTCAAATATGGCTCACCGGCAATCAGGCAACGGCCGAAAAAATGCTCAAAGATGGTGGTATAAACAAGGCAAAATACAGTAAAACTATGGTTGCGAGCGAAGCAAAGATCACTGCCAATCTGGACGCAAAGTTTGAAAACGAGCGATTAAATGCACGCTTAGATCGTTCGTATGCCAACACCATGGCAGCCGAAACGACAAAAATTATTAATCTACTTAATTCCATCACCAAGAAAAACAAATCGGGCAAAGTGCACGATTTCGCCCAAAACGCCAGCAAAAATCTTGTTGCTATCCAAAAGGCATTCGAGAGCTACAACGACGACGGGAATTAGTAGTTAATAGGTCGCATTTAGTATTTAGTTGTTCGCTACTAATTCGTAGCTGTGCCGCGCCAAATCAAACAGCTCATTGTCATCCAACTGGCCTGTGCAAATAATCGTATTC
>CAZCYG010000171.1:0-1539 GCA_964502795.1 uncultured Candidatus Saccharibacteria bacterium
CTGCCGTCTTAAAATCAAATACCGTGGACTGAAAAAGCGGGTTATTTAATGCATCGCTGGTCTTCTGCTCCCGCATATACGGGAATTTCGCCTTGAGCATACCAGTAAGGATGCTGCTCTGGATACCGGCCGCTATTTCTTCTTCGGATTTGTTCTGATCCTCTTGCCGCCTTTCGATTGTGAACTCCTCAGTCGTGTGTAGCCGATCAGAATGGTGGATCTTCGAGAAGAAATCTTTTATATTGGCGTAATCACCAATCACCGTCACCTCGGTCCGATAACTTTTCGGAATAGCCAAAGCGGCCGCCTCGGCCATGAGCGTCGCTTCTTCTGGGGTCTTGCCACTACCAAGAGCATCATCATAGGCTGTGTTGTTGGTCTGAACCGCCTCCTCGGGAGTCACATTAACCTCGGTCACGATAATTCCTGACTGCTGAGCGAAAAAATTAAACATGTCGATGACTCGTTCCTCATCCAGTTTTTTGGGATAGTATTTTTCAATAAAGTTTACCGTCTCCGCACGACTCGCGATCGACTGACCGACTGTCTGGATGTTTGCAATAATCGAATCCACTCTAGACAAGCCATCCTTAGTGGTCTGGATCTCGATCTGCTTCGCGAGAATATCATCGATATTCGGCTTGATATAACCGATCGCGATGATTACTTCCAGGATGATGAGAGTGGGCAGGATGAGAATTTTCAGGCTCATATGATGAAGAAGTGTATTGACTGACTATTGGACAAATCCCGTTTCAACCGGTGCCGTAATCGACAGCTGCAACGTGAATCCAATCTGACCCGTATTATCGTACTCAACATCCTCAACATGAACTGCGGATACCCCCACAAATTTTTTGTAGGCCAACATCTGCTGGGCAAGATATTTCAAATTTGTCGTTACACCCTCGATTAAAATACCCCCTTCGGCTACCCGATAGGAATAGCCTGTTAGCTTGATATCGGCAATCGTGAGCTGCTCCAGCTCACGAAATGCATCCGCAGGCTCGACCCCAGCACCGAAACTACCCGCGATAGATTTCAATCGTGCCGACAGATCCGTTGCTTGATTAGTGTCTTCACTCTTTATTCCGGCCGTTTTTAGAGATACCTCCCCTTCCAGGGTTGCAAGCTCATCTTCGAGCGTTCCAAGATACCATTGGGACCCGCCGTAGATCCCAGCCACCAAAAGAAAAATGGTCATGTTAATGAAAAATCCCTTGTCAAAGAAAGAACCGCGAGCAATCGCCTGTTTTTCCTGAATCGATTGGGAGAGGTTGATACCGGCCATGGGGATTTTAGTGTTTCTGTATTTTTCGCTGCGCTATTCCTCGGATTTACCAATTGGCTGCGCCAATTTAGCTCGGAGCCGGTCCCACCGACTCCCACTAACCAAGGTCGTAATCTTTGGTGCTATCCGCTGTTTCTTCGTCAGTCGATTTGTTCCCTGCAATGCAAGTCCGAGTGCCACTGAAAAAGACGTGCCCATACGGCTGACAGCACCACTAACCTCGGCCGTGTACATGATCCGCTTCCATG
>CAZCYG010000172.1:0-1535 GCA_964502795.1 uncultured Candidatus Saccharibacteria bacterium
TATTTTTTCTGGGAAATCTTTCTATTGCAGCTTTCTTGGCTTATCGCTCGGCATACCTTGCGGCAGTCGTTCTTTCCTATGGAGCCTTGCTTATCACTTTATCAGAAGTGATAGCAATGGCGGCGATTGTCTCTATCAATTCCTGATTTCTGGGTATGGGTCATGGGCCAATTTTCTATCTCGCCCCTTGGGCGGCGGCACTCCTCTTGACGCTATTGGCGTTTTATTTAATCACCCACATCCCGATATTCAAACGCGCGATCATTCGGCAGGAAGTGGGCCGTGAAACTCGTTTTCCTCGATACTATCGGTTCGGTGGAATAACTCTGGCTATTCTCTTTCTGATGCTCCTCGTTGGTGACATGCGTCTTGAGTGGAGCGCTCCTTTCGTGGCGCTCTGTATCGGTTCGCTGGCTATTATCGCGTTCTCATTTGCAGATGATATCGGTCATGTCGCATGGCCGTGGCATTTGTCCTTTCAGGTACTGTTGGGCACCCTCGTTTTCTCCTCAGGGATGCGGCTTGATGTTCGGTCCTATTTTCAGGGTGTGTCGGGCGATTGGCCGACAACCCTCAGTCTCATCGGTATCATTCTCTGGGTTGTTCTCATCATGAATGCACTCAACTGGGTTGATGGGATAGACGGTCTCATGCCGGGCATCGCAGCGTCCTCTTTCGCGACGATTTTCATGTTGGCACTCCGACCAGAAGTAAATCAGCCCGCGATTGCTATTCTCTCGATGATGCTCCTTGGTCTTTCACTTGGCCTTTTATTTTTTAATTGGCATCCGGCCAAGATACTGGCTGGAACCGGCGGGGCGTATTTTTTCGGATTCGCACTCGCAACACTCGCGATTTATGCGGGAACAAAAGTTGCGACGTTGCTCATAGTGCTGGCCATTCCCGTTTTTGACGCAGCTTTTGTTCTCGCCCGTCGATTAGCAGGGGGGCGCTCGCCGTTTCTGCCGGATGAAGCCCACCTGCATCATCTCCTGTTAGCTCGTGGTTGGCATCCAGCCGTAATCGCGTCAACATATCTTTTCTGTACAGCCCTGCTCGGGCTCCTGGCGGTCGCACTCCAGGACGAAAGCAAGATATTTGTATTTACTCTTGTGGGGTTGTCCCTTGCTATCGCGACGCTTTCGCTCCACTGGTCACTTCGTGATACATCTAGTACCCATCGTTCGCTATGAATGTTTTCCTCCCAATTCAGCTCAGGATAGCGTATTCGGTCATCATAGTCGCTTTTCTTGGAGTACTTTTTCTACAGACGAGAATAGTATCAACGATCAATCCAAAAAGCGGAGCGCTGCCGACGCACGCATTCACATTCGGAGATATTTGGCCGATCGATGTGGTGTATACGGATGAGCTTCGTTCACTCGGTCTCGGGCAACGTGATAGTTATCCGGATGGCCGTGGCATGCTGTTTCTCTTCGATGCCCCATATCCGTATGGTTTTTGGATGAAAGGTATGCGGTTTCCACTTGATATGGTCTTCCTCTCCCGCGGCAAAATCGTTTTCATCGAGCGTG
>CAZCYG010000173.1:0-1519 GCA_964502795.1 uncultured Candidatus Saccharibacteria bacterium
AAAAATCTGGGCTTTATTGCAAACTGAAAAATTTGATACGAACAACGTTACGGTGATGAAACAAGCGGCTGAAACTGACAACAAAAAGAAAAAGCCATTATCGGATTTTAAATTAAACGCTGGTGTTGAAACGCTTGATCCAAGCCTGATCGATGATGAAAAGCCATCTTCGCGATTATCGTCATTTCGTGGAAGTATTAAACAAGATAAAGCGGCCGAGGAAAGATCGGCACTCGTATCAGTGAATGATCCGAATTGGAAGGCTCCAAGCATTGATCTGCTGGAAAAAAAGCAGTCGCCAGCCGATGCCGGTGATGTCCAGCAAAATGCACAGATCATCAAAGATACACTCAGTGAATTTAGTATTGATGTCGAGATGGAAGGCGCCAATATCGGGCCCAAAGTCACGCAGTACACACTGAGTCCACCGAGTGGTGTTAAATTGACACGTATTACCGCGCTCGAAACCAACATTGCACTCAATCTGGCAGCAAAATCAATCCGCATAGAAGCGCCGATTCCTGGCCTGCGCGCCGTGGGTATAGAGGTGCCCAACCGCAAGGCGGCCGATGTGCGCTTGTATGGTGTGCTCACGAGCAAGCAGTGGAAGACCGACAACGAGCCGCTGGCATTTGGTATAGGCCGCGACATTGCGGGCGAGGCTGTGGTGGGCGAGCTGAACAAAATGCCCCACTTGCTGATCGCTGGTCAGACGGGCAGTGGTAAGTCTGTCATGATCAATACGCTGCTCACCAGCTTGCTGTACCGCAATAGTCCGAGCGAAATGAAGCTTATTTTGGTCGATCCAAAGCAGGTCGAAATGGCGTCGTACGAAGACATTCCGCATCTGCTGACACCGGTTATTACCGAACCCGAAAAGACCATTAGTGCGCTCAAATGGGCGGTCAACGAAATGGAGCGCCGCTACAAATTGCTGGCCGAAAAGCGCATCAAAGATATCAAAACATACAACAATAAGATCATGAAAAGCGGTCAGAAAATCGCCGTACAAGACGAAGAGGGTAATGTACAGGAGCACGACGAAGGTGCAATGCCATATATTGTCATTGTCATCGACGAGCTGGCAGACCTCATGATGGTCGCGGGCCGCGATGTCGAAGCGCTGATTGTACGCTTGGCGCAAAAAGCCCGTGCCGTGGGTATCCACCTGGTGCTGGCAACGCAGCGTCCGAGTGTCAACGTCATTACTGGCCTGATCAAGGCAAACATACCAGCGCGTATTGCTTTTACGGTGGCAAGCCAGGTTGATTCGCGGACGATCCTCGACCAAGTCGGCGCCGAAAAGCTCCTCGGACAGGGTGACATGCTGATGTACACGCCTAGCATGAGCAAGCCAATCCGTGTGCAGGGCGCTTGGGTAACCGACGACGAAGTCGAAAAAATCGCCAATCATCTACGCATGCAATCAGCACCACAGTACAATGACGAAATCATTAGCCAGCCGGTGCAGCTGAATGGCAAGGGTGGGGTAGTAATGGATATGTCGACCAATACCGAC
>CAZCYG010000174.1:0-1515 GCA_964502795.1 uncultured Candidatus Saccharibacteria bacterium
ATGCGAGCAAGCTGGCACATGCATGGATCGAAAAAGATTATGATAAGTTCACTATGGCGCTACTGATCTTTATCATTGTTGCCGCGATATTTATTAAGTACGGCAACGGCTTGTTTGCGTAAACAACTTTGCTATAATCAGTCACAGAGGCATTTGAGCGGCGATCACCCGCGAGCCTTGGGAAGAAATGGCTTGTTGTCATTCTGAACTTAATTCAGAATCCAGGACTCAGACTAGAACCCAACGTGAGCGCGACGTCACAGCGACAAATAAGAGCTGAAAGAATCACTTCTTTTGGAAGTCAGATGGTACCGTCCGCAGTGCGCGGATTCTGACAGTCAAAAGAAGTGATTTTTATTTGAAAGGATAAAGTATGTATGATAATTATCTAGAATTTGCAAAAGATTTGGCACACGATGCGGGCGTTATCATGCTGAAGTATTATGGCAAACAGCCAAAAGAAACCATCAAAGATGATAAAACAATAGTAACAATCGCTGATCAAGAAATTAATGATCTCATTATCAGTCGTGTTCATGAAAAATACCCGGATCATGATATTGATGGAGAGGAAGCTTCGCATAAAGCCAATCAATCGTCGTACGTCTGGGTGTGTGATCCTATTGATGGGACAAATCCTTTTGCTATGGAAATACCGATTTCGGTCTTTTCACTGGCACTAGTCAAAAATGGAGAGTCTCTTGTGGGCGTTGTATACGATCCGTTTAATAAAAAACTATATTCAGCACAAAAAGGTGGGGGTGCTTTTTGTAACGATCATCCTGTCTACGTTTCTGATCAAATCCTCGGCTCTATGAATCGCATCAACTTTGATTCGTGGTCTGCTGCCGATTATGACATCGTGCCTATTATAGATAAATTAACAAAAGAAACTGGTGTATATGCGCTTTCTCCTGGCAGTACAACACACATGGCGATGAAAGTAGCAGATGGTAGTTTTGTCGCAAGTATTTTTCCTGGCACAAAAGGTAAAAATGTTGATATCGCCGCCGCAAAAGTAATAGTCGAAGAAGCTGGCGGCAAAGTAACGAATCTATGGGGTGATGAGCAGCGATATGACCAAGATATTGACGGGGCGATCGTGAGCAATGGCGTCGTGCATGATCAGATCGTTGGCTATTTACAAAATCTAAGGACCAGTCAGGGTAAGCTATGAAAATATGGCAAAAAGGTACGGGATACCATTTTCGTAATAGTGATGTTTGCGATGGTGAAGCCTTCGTGGCGGATGATAGTCCTATCGATATAGCCCCCATAAAAATCTCGGGGCGCTATCCTGAAAAAGGATTTTTATATAACGAGCGATCATATGAAACGGCATATGTTGTTGAAGGCACTGGCAGTATCGAAACATATGAGGGAAAAACACAGTTGAGTCCAGGTGACGCTGTCCATTTTGCGCCAAACGAGCGCACCGCTTGGGATGGCGATATGCTGATTGTGATAGCATGTTCACCGCAATTTGATAAAACACAACATAGGATAGAGGAGTAG